>NZ_JABAED010000021.1:0-93698 GCF_023701875.1 Rahnella sp. CG8 | reverse complement strand
GAAAAGAGATGTTTGATAAGTAAACTTTCTCCCCTGCGAAGGGGAGGGTTGGGGTGGGGTATTAAGGTCAAAAACAAAATTCAAAGTGTGCTTTAACTCATTGCTTTGTATTTAAAACCCCCTCCCCGCCTCCCCCTTCGCAGGGGGAGGAGCAAAGCAAGCCACCTCACCGGCTCAGACGCAGAGACTAGAGCTCCAGAGCAATTAACTCTTCCACCGTCTGCCTGCGACGAATCAGTCTTGGCACGCCATTCTCAAACAATACTTCCGGCAGCAGCGGGCGGGTGTTGTAGTTCGATGACATGGATGCGCCATAGGCACCTGTATCGTGGAACACCAGATAATCGCCGATGTGTACCGGCGGCAGCGGGAAGGTTTCCACTCCGCCGCCTGCCTGCTGGGTAAACACGTCGCCGGATTCACACAGCGGACCGGCGATCACGGAATCCGTCAGCGGTTGTCCGCTGACATCGCGGCCATCGGCAGGTAACAGCGAAATATGGTGATAGCTGCCGTACATCGCCGGGCGCATCAGGTCATTAAAGCCTGCGTCGCACAGCACGAAATGACGGCTGCCCATGTTTTTCACCGCACGGATTTGCGCCACCAGCACGCCGGATTCCGCCACCAGGAAACGCCCCGGTTCGATCTCCAGTTTAATCTCATGCCCGAGATGCGCGGCAATCTGCTCGCGCGCACGATTCCACAGACCAAAATAGTGGCCGGTATCAATGGATTCTTCTTCAAAATGATAGGGGATCGACAGGCCGCCACCGGCGGAGATCGCTTCAATATCGTGTCCTGTTTCAATCACCTGGCGCACCATCGCATCGCAAACCTGCTCAAGGTGACCATAATCCACGCCGGAACCGATATGCATATGAATGCCCACCAGTTTCAGGCCGTAACGGGCAATCTCTGTCAGCGCCTGCGGTAAATCGGCATACCAGATCCCGTGTTTGCTGTTTTCCCCGCCAGTATTGGTTTTCTGGCTGTGCCCGTGACCAAAGCCCGGGTTCACGCGCAGCCACACCGGATGTCCGGCTTTGTGCTGGCCAATCTGGCTGAGCATGTCGATGGAACCGGCGTTCACCGGAATATCCAGCGCTGTCACGCGCTCCAGCGTCGGTTGATCCAGTACGTCAGCAGTAAACACAATCTCACTGTCTGTGCCGCCCGGAATAAAACCGGCCACCAGCGCACGCTCAATTTCACCCAGAGAAACGGAATCGACCTTCACGCCCTGCTCGCGCATCAGACGCAGGATATGAATATTAGAACAGGCTTTCTGCGCAAAACGGATCACGTCAAACTGGCGCAACTGCGCGATGCGCTGTTTGATAATGTCAGCGTCATACGCCCACACAGGGCAGCCAAATTGTTGCGGCAGAGCCAGTAAATTCGCGGCATTAAGCGCGGTAGACATATCGTTCAGAGCGCGTGGCATAAGATTTTCCGTCAGTTGAAGTCCGTCATATTTCCCTCAGTATGCCGCGTGGCAGACCGGCGATAAAATATCTATTTCAGGCAAGTCTATTCATTTATGATATGGGCTATTGTCATCGCTTAGCGGATGAAACCATGCCAGCTATTTCCCTGCGCCATATCGAAATTTTTCATGCGGTCATGACCACCGGCAATCTGACGGAAGCCGCTGCGTTGCTCAATACCTCGCAGCCGACAGTCAGCCGTGAACTGGCGCGCTGCGAAAAGTTGCTGAATCTGCAGTTATTCGAGCGTCTGCGCGGACGGTTGTATCCGACGGTGCAGGGGTTACGGCTGTTTGAGGAAGTGCAGCGCTCGTACTACGGGCTGGACAGAATTATCAGCGCAGCGGAAGGCATCCGCCAGTTCGAGCAGGCGCAACTGTCCATCGCCTGCCTGCCGGTATTCAGCCAGTCGTTGCTGCCTGCGGTGTGTAAGCCGTTTCTCGACCGCTACCCTGACGTCAGTTTCAATATTGTGCCGCAGGAATCGCCGCTGCTGGAAGAATGGCTGTCGGCGCAACGCCATGATTTGGGGTTGACGGAAAACACCCAGACGCCAGCCGGAACCGAGCGCCAGACGCTGCTGACACTGAACGAAGTGTGCGTGCTGCCTGCCGGACATCCTTTAGCTGAGAAATCGCGACTCACACCACAAGATTTCAGCGGACTGAATTATATCAGCCTGTCGGCGACCGACAGTTACCGGCAACTGCTGGATACGTTATTTATGGAACAACAGGTTACGCGGCGGCTGGTGATGGAAACCCACAGTGCGGCGTCGGTGTGCAGCATGGTGCGCGAAGGCGCGGGCGTGTCGATTGTCAACCCGCTGACTGCATTGGATTATTGTGACAACGGACTCGTCCTGCGGGAATTCAGCGTCGCCGTACCCTTTACCGTCAGCCTGATCCGGCCATTGCACCGCCCCGCTTCGGCGCTGGTCACCACATTTACCGAACACTGCCATCAGCAGGCGCAACGCTTTGCCGGACATCTCGAGGCCGCGCTGATGCGCTGAACAGAAAAAAAGGCCACGCCGGAGAAACTCCGCATGGCCTTTAATTTTTTTAGCGGCTGGATTACGCGGCCGCTTTTTCCGCTTTCTTCGCCGCACGGCGGAAAGTGATCACACACAGCACGAAGCCGATAGCGCCGAGTGCGCCCGCCGCCAGCGGCACAGTGCTCAGTCCCATTCCGCGTTCAATCACCGCGCCGCCCACCCAGGCACCCAGCGCATTGCCCACGTTAAACGCCGCAATGTTCAGGGTCGACACCAGGTTTGGCGCGTTTTTGCCATAGGTCACCACGTTAACCTGCAAGGCAGGCACCGCGGCAAAGTTCACCATCGCCCAGATAAACAGCGTGATTTCCGCCGCCACCAGATGAACGCTGGTGTAGCTGAACAGCACGGAGAATATGGCGATCATCAGGAAAGTCAGGGTCAGCGAGATACCCAGACGCCAGTCCGCCAGACGCCCGCCCAGCACGTTACCGATGGTCAGACCGAGGCCGATCAGCAGCAGCGTCCAGCTGACACCGTGCTCAGACACGCCGGTAATTTGCGTCAGGATAGGCGCGATATACGTGAACAGCGCGAACATCGCGGCAGCAAAGAAAATAGTGATCGACAGCGACAGCCATAATCCCAGGCTACCCAGCGCACGGATTTCCTTACGCAGATCAGTCGGCTCTTCTTCTTTCTTATCCGGCAGCTTTTTATAGAGTGCGAACAGTGAGGCCACGCCAATCACCGCCACCACCCAGAAGGTTGAACGCCAGCCGAAAGCCTGTCCGAGCGCAGTACCGAGCGGAACGCCCAGCACGTTAGCCAGTGTCAGGCCGGTGAACATCAGCGCAACCGCTGAAGCACGACGGTTAGGCGCCACCAGACTTGCCGCTACCACCGCGCCAATCCCGAAGAAGGCACCATGACACAGCGCGGTGATCACGCGCGCCAGCATCAGGAAATCGTAGCTGTACGACAGCGCGCACATCACGTTGCCAATAATAAAGATGCTCATCAGCAGCAGCAGGGTGTTCTTGCGCGGCAGTTTTGCCGTCAGCACGGCCATGATCGGTGCCCCGATTGCCACACCCAGCGCGTATCCGCTGATTAACCAGCCTGCAGAAGGAATACTGACATTCAGATCCCCCGCCACGTTGGGGAGCAGCCCCATGATGACGAATTCAGTGGTACCGATGGCAAACGCGCTGAGCGCCAGTGCCAGGAGTGCGACAGGCATAAAAACTCCGGATATTTTTAGTGATGAGTAAAGGCACCGGCATTGCGCCGGATGGGTTTAAATACCACGTTGATCACACTTTTGACCAGACGCAGTCTGTGCCCTTGCTGCCTGAAAAACACCCGATATCAGGATTAATCTTTACATAACAATACATTGCAGGGAATGCGCGGAAGACGAAAAAGGGACCGATTCCACTGGCTTATTCCCTGCCGGTGACTCAGCGTTTTTCTTCTGTCAGCGACAGCCAGCGCGGATGGCCTTTGAACCATTCCACCAGAAAATCGAGCAGCGCTCGCAACGCCGCCGGCATTTGCCGCCGGGACATGTAAATCGCATAAATCCCCATTTCCTGTGGCTGCCACCCGCTGAGTAAGGCGACAAGCTGACCGCTGGCAATCAGGGGTGCCGCCGAATAATAAGGCTGCATGACGATTCCCGCGCCTTCCACTGCCCCGGTCAGCAGCACCAGCGATTCATTGGCGCTCAGATTTCCGCTCACCGGAATCGCGACCTGTTCACCCTGCCGTGCAAACTGCCACAGGCTTTTGCCGAACCAGGTGTACGTCAGGCAGTTGTGGACTGCCAGATCCTGCGGATGCTGCGGCGTACCCTGCGCGGCCAGATAAGCCGGCGACGCGCAGACGACCGACGGACACAGCGCCAGCGGCCGGGCGATCAGGTTCGGATCCAGATCGTTAGTGATGCGCAGCGCCAGATCGATCCGGTCTTCCACCAGATTGATCGCCCGGCTTTCCAGCTGAAGATCGATACTGACCTGCGGATGTCGGCGCAAAAATTCACTGACCGCAATCACCACCGCACCCTGCCCGAAAGATTGTGAGCAACTCAGACGCAGCAAACCGCGCAACGCTTCATCGCCCGTATCCGCCACGCTGCTCATTTCAGCCGCCACCGACAGCATTTTCCGGCAACGCGCCAGCGTGTTTTCGCCCGCATCCGTCAGGCTGAGTTTGCGGGTGGAGCGGTGCAGCAGGCGCGCGCCCGACCACTTTTCCATCTCCGACAGATAACGTGTCACCATCGCCCGCGACATATTCAGCGATTCGGCAGCACTGACCATGCTTCCCCGTTCAACAATGGCAACAAACACTTGTGCAGCGGTAATTCTGTCCATGATTCGTCCGGTTTATGCAACAAACAGTTGCGCATTATCCGGTTTTTCCCGCGGATTATGCAACGTACAGTAGAGTCTTACTGAATGTGATTATTTACGTCTCTGAGGAAAACCCATGCAACTGAAACATCTGACTCTGATCGCCGCCCTGCTGGGCAGCAGCCTGTCCGCTCACGCCGCCAGTGCACTGAAAATGGACGTGTATAACCCGGGTGAAAAAAGCGTTTTCCCGGTTTCTTCTGAAATCATTACCGGCGATAAAGAAGCGGTTCTGATCGACGCGCAGTTCCAGCGCAATGACGCAGAAAAACTGGTGGAAATGATCAAGGCGACCGGCAAGAAACTGACGACGGTGTACATCAGCCAGTCCGACCCGGATTACTACTTCGGGCTGGATGTCATCCATGCCGCGTTCCCGGACGCCAAAATCGTGGCAACGCAGGCCACCATCGATCAGATCAACGCCAGCAAAGACGGCAAAGTCGCTTTCTGGGGACCACAGTTGAAAGACAATGCGCCAAAATCTGTTGTGGTTCCTGAACCGCTGAAAGGTACGACCTTTGAACTCGAAGGCCATAAGTTTGAGGTTCAGGGCGTAGATAAAGAACGGACGTTTGTCTGGATCCCGTCGCTGAAAGCGGTAGTGGGCGGCGTGCTGGTGAATGGCAATAACATGCATGTCTGGACAGCAGATACGCAGACGCCGAAATCCCGTAAACAGTGGGTAGAAGCGCTCAATGAAATTACCGGTCTTAATCCGCACGTCGTTGTACCGGGACATTTCCTGCCGGGCGCGCCAAAAACGCTGGCATCGGTGGAATTCACCCGCCAGTATCTGCTGACGCTGGAAAAAGAATTACCGAAAGCGAAAGATTCTGCCGCGCTTATCGCCGCGATGAAAAAACATTATCCGCAACTGAAAGACGATTCTTCATTACAACTGAGTGCGAAAGTATTGAAGGGCGAAATGAAGTGGCCGCAATAAATATTGTTTCTCCTTTTTAATGACGAACTCAGAGGTACCGATGGCAAACGAGCATTGAGGGTGCTGAGCTCACAGCCCCGAAATGCTCGTGGGTTAACCCCCCGTAAGCTAAGTTCATAAGGTTCTGCGCGCATAAGCTAAAATTATCTCTGATGTGTACCTTACACATCGCTGAAGATAACGGAGCTTATTATGAATGTCTCATTATTTGGCCAAACCCCTGCCATCACGGTGCTTGATAACCGTGGTCTCTACGCCCGTAACATCACCTATCACCGCCATCCCGACACACCAGAAGAGACGGACGAACGTATCATGCGCCATCAGTACAATACCGGGGGCTTCCTGACACAAAGC
This sequence comes from Rahnella sp. CG8, assembly GCF_023701875.1. Classification (NCBI taxonomy): domain Bacteria; kingdom Pseudomonadati; phylum Pseudomonadota; class Gammaproteobacteria; order Enterobacterales; family Yersiniaceae; genus Rahnella; species Rahnella sp. CG8. The sequence goes on along the minus strand of NZ_JABAED010000021.1, from coordinate 87,488 downwards.
AGTGACCCGCGTCTGTACGGATTCGGGCAGGCAAATTTTATCTATCGAAATGACCTCTCCGGTCATGTCCTGCGCGCACAGAGCGCCGATGCGGGCATCTCGGTGACACTCAATGACATAGCGGGCCGGATCCGTATGGCTGGATCTAGCATCAGAATTGATGACAAGGGTCGGGAGGACATCAGTCAGGCAGTCTTCCGCACCCGGCAGTATGAGGGGAATACACTGCCAGGCCGTCCTCTGAGTGTGACGGAAATAACTGCCGATGGCATATCCAGAGTGAGCGAACGGTTTGTGTATGCTAAAAACTCACAGGCAGAAAAGGACGTGAATCTGGCTGGCGAGTGCACCCACCATTACGATCAGGCGGGTTTGTTACAGACCAACAGTATGTCCGTAAGCAATGTCGCGCTGTCAGTAAGCCGCCGGTTGCTGAAGGATGCGGATAACCCCGCCACAGTGGCTGACTGGCAGGGAGACACTATCACTGCCTGGAATGTACGGCTGGATGAAGTGCGCCATACCACCCTGAGCACGGTGGATGCCACCACATCGGTATTAACCACCCTTGATGCCGCAGGTAACCGGCAGCGGGTGGCGTATGATATTGCGGGTATGCTGAAAGAAAGCTGGCTGACCCTGAAAAACGCTGAAGAGCAGGTTATCGTCAAATCTCTGACCTATTCTGCCGCCGGGCAAAAATTACGCGAGGAGCACGGTAATGGCGTTGTGACCACTTACTTCTACGAAGCGACAACACAACGCCTGACAGGAATGAAAACCGAGCGCCCGGCAGGACATGCCGCCGGAGCAAAAGTACTGCAAGACCTGCGTTATGCGTATGATCCGGTGGGCAACGTAACCACCGTCAGCAATGATGCTGAAGAAACCCGTTTCTGGCGCAATCAGAGAGTAAAACCTGAAAATGCCTATACTTATGACAGCCTTTATCAGCTGGTGAAAGCCACCGGACGCGAGATGGCTAATGCCGGTCAGCAAAGCAGTCATTTTTCATCCAGCCCCCTTGCCCTTCCTGCCGATAACTCAGCGTATACCCTTTATACCCGCACCTACACCTACGATACCGCTGGCAACCTGACAGAAATCCGACACAGTGCTCCGGCCACCAACACTTATTACACCACCTCAATCACGGTCAGCAACCGCAGCAACCGCGGAGTATTGAGCACGCTGACCAACAACCCCGAAGAAGTTGAAGCATGGTTCACGGCAGCCGGATATCAGATGCAACTACAACCGGGTCAGGATCTGACCTGGACGCCGCAGGGCGAACTCCTGACGGTGACGACTGTCTTGCGGGACGCGGGTGACAATGACGGCGAGAATTACCGCTATGACAGCATGAGTCAGCGCATTCTGAAAGTCAGTAAACGCAAAACAGGTGATACGCAGCAGACGCAGCACGTAACCTACTTGCCCGGTCTGGAGCAGAGGCTCTCTCTCACCGGCAGTACCGGGACAGAAAGCCGCCACACCATCATCGTGGGCGAAGCGGGACGCGCTCAGGTACGGATACTCCACTGGGAAAGCGGATTGCCCGCAGGCATGACCAACGATCAGGTGCGTTACAGCATTGACAATCTGACCGGCAGCAGCGGACTCGAGCTGGACGGCAAAGGCGAGATCATCAGTCTGGAAGAATATTATCCCTATGGCGGCACAGCATTGTGGGCTGCCCGCAGTCAGATAGAAGCTGAATATAAAACTGTCCGCTACTCCGGCAAAGAACGGGATGCAACGGGTCTGTATTATTACGGATATCGTTATTATCAGCCGTGGGCGGGCCGCTGGCTGAGCGCTGACCCCGCAGGAACGGTGGATGGCCTGAATCTATTCAGGATGAATAGAAATAATCCGGTAACGTTTTATGACAGTGACGGTAAAAAGCCTGTCGCGGGCAATGATGATTACAAAATTATCGTTGATACCGATGTTAAAGAGCTTTTCAGGGCCGATGGCCGCAGTCCGGAAGAGATAGTAAAAGCGGGAGGGTTCTCAAATGCCGTCAGTATTCATGATGCTGGCACATTGGGCCAATATCATAACGGTGAAGCGGCTGAACCTATTATCTATACAGCAGAAACGGCGCTGGGAATGAAAGACTTTGCGAATCAAATGCCCGGAGAGAAATACTTTTATCAGATTGACGCCGTGAACCTGCGGGTTGCCAGTTACGAAAAAAACTTTGCGACGTTGACGGCCAGAAAGAATCTGGTCCAGCATTTAAAACAACAGAAGAGTTTAATGGACAAGATTCTCAATGAAGGATGGGAAACGATGGATGAGAAAACATTAAGGGACAAAATCTCTGATGTCAGTAATCCGGAATCCTGGCGTTCACTGACCACAGGTGTCAATGAAGCTCATGTTATTGGAGAACCCGAGCAATTGTTAACGGCGGCGCAATTGTCTCAGGGAGAAAATTCACCCATCATCCCGCTCGATCGCATTACCGTTATAGGTAAACGTTCGGAAGGAATATGGTCCGACAAAGGAAAACATATAAAACTGGCGAGTATGCAAGCCGGAAATGAACCCGCAGCAAATCTATCGCCAAAAAGCCGCCGCCGCGTATTATCACACGCCGACTGAACAGCCGGTTGACATAAGCGCAGAGACAGGGATTTAAGTCGTCAGAATGTCAGATAAAAAGATGGGTGCAATGTTCCGCGCTCATCTTTTATTCCTGAAGGCCCCCTCAGCCGGTACTGGTTTTTCTCAGCAAACGGTCAGGAGATTACAATCAGCGTCTGGCAATAATACAGACGCCTGGCAGGCTACTGCATCACCCGCACAAATTCGCCTTCGGCCTGCACGTTGTGACCGAAACCGCAGTCATTGGTGGTGTGAAGTTTAACGCTCCGGGGTGCGAAATTCATGTCCACGCTACACTCGCCGCCACCGGCGGAGGCATCATCGGCTTCGTGGTAAACCGCGTGATTATCCTTGATTGCCGTCACCACCGAAAAATCGCCGGTATTCGGGCCGTAATACAGTGACATCTGCCCCATGTATAAACCGCTGAAATCGATTTTAAACTGCGCTTCTTCGGCTTTCACTTCGACGATATTCCAGCTACCAAACCCGGCATATTGCCAGTAAATCCCTGCCGGACTTTCGGCTGGCGGCAAGGCATCCAGTTTTGGCTGCATCTGACTCAGGTTGTATTGTGATTTTTTGTCAGCAGGTGCCAGCATCAGCCAGGCCTTGGCTTTCAGATAATCGCCCTGCTTTATGTAGGTCAACGCAATGTTGTTGTAGGCCGTGGCAATCTGGTCCTGCGGCTTATGGCAAAACTCGCTCCAGGCGACCTGATTACGAAAAATTTCCCGGGCTTTGCCCATATCACCCTGCTGATAAGCCACTTTTCCGGCAGCGGCATAAATCCCGGCTTTAACACAATCGGCGTCGATATCCGGTTCATCAATCTGGGCAAACGCCTGAACACTGGCAAAACATCCTGCCACCAGCAGTAAATTCACTGCGACTTTCATCAAACATCCTTCTACTTTTGTGGTCTACAGAGCTTCGTGCTGGAAAAACATCCTTACAAGTGGCTCATTGCCCTATCGCACTGAGCCACTCATTCTGGGATGATTGGCTTTACAACATATCGATTACACATGGCTATTATGACTAAAAAACCTGGGAAATCGGCGCAATGGGGCGCCGTCTGGCAGTTAATTAAGCCTTACTGGCGCTCAGAAGAAAAGTGGCGTGCCTGGGGCATGTTGACCACAATCATCATCCTTTCGCTGGCCGGTGTGTACCTCAGCGTACAGTTTAACGAATGGAACCGTGTCTTTTATGACGCGCTGCAAAACAGAAACTATCCGGTTTTCAAAGCCCAGCTGTGGAAATTTACCTGGCTGGCGCTGTTGTTCATCGTTATCGCCATCTACAGAGTGTATCTGACGCAGGGTCTGCAAATGAGCTGGCGGCGCTGGATGACTGAAGAGTATATGGAGAAGTGGCTGACCAATCACGCCTATTATTACACGGAGTATCAGCATCAGGTGGATAACCCCGATCAGCGTATTTCCGATGACCTGAATGCCCTGACCAGCGGGACACTTTCTCTGGTGCTCGGTCTGCTGTCGAGCGTGGTGACGCTGTTCTCCTTCGTATTTATTTTGTGGTCGATCAGCGGGCCGCTGAACTTTATGCTCGCGGGCCATCACGTTGAAATCCCCGGCTACATGCTGTGGTTCGCGCTGCTCTATGCCGCCATTGGTTCCTTCATTATCTGGTATATCGGTAAGCCGCTGGTAAGACTCGGGTTTAATCAGGAATGGTTCGAGGCGAACTTCCGTTTTGGCCTGATCCGTATTCGTGAAAACAGCGACGCGATCGCGCTGTATCACGGTGAAAAAAACGAGCACGATCAGCTGACCGGCAAGTTTGAATCCATCAAAACCAACTGGTGGTCTATCATGCGCGTCACCCGTCGCCTGAACGTGGCATCCAACTTTTACGCGCAGTTTGCCAATATTTTCCCGATCCTGGTGGCGTCACCGCGCTATTTCGCCGGCGCGATCCAGATGGGTGCGCTGATGCAGATTGCTTCCGCGTTCGGTCAGGTGCAGGGCGCGTTGTCCTGGTTCATCGATGCCTTTACCGATCTGGCAAACTGGAAAGCCACGGTTAACCGTCTTGCCGGTTTCAATGCGGCAATCGATCAGGTTAACGCTCAGCCGCGCGGCATCAGCGTAGGCAAAAGCACCGAACACGCCTTACAGCTTGATAAACTGACGCTGAACCTGCCGAACGGGAATCCGCTGTTTTGCAATATTTCTGCTGCCATGCAACCGGGCGAACGCGTGCTGATTGCCGGGCCTTCCGGTTGTGGTAAATCAACGTTGCTGCGTGCGATTGCCGGTATCTGGCCTTACGGCTCGGGCAATATTGCACTGGCAGAAGGTAAGCGTTATCTGTTCCTGCCACAACGCAGTTACATTCCGATTGGCACATTGCGCGATGCGCTCAGTTATCCTGACGCCAGCCGTGAATATACGGATGAACAACTGCAACAGGTGCTGACGCAATGTCGTCTGTCACATCTGGCGGCGGTAGAAATTCTGGATGATTACGCCAACTGGAGCCAGCGTCTCTCGCCGGGTGAACAGCAGCGGCTCTCCTTTGCCCGTGCGCTGTTGATCAAACCCGATACGCTGTTCCTCGACGAAGCCACCAGCGCACTGGATGACGAAACCGAACAACAGGTATACGCTCTGCTGCTGAGCGAATTGCCGGAAACGTCAGTTATCAGTGTGGCGCACCGTAATTCGGTCGCGAAATACCATCAGCACTGCTGGCGGTTCAAAAATCAGGAAAATGGCCCGTGCGGATTCACCTCCACGGCGCTGTTGCCTGAATAACGCCTGACGCCACCGGAAAGTGGTTTCAAAATGCAGAAAGGTTGCTGATGTCAGCAACCTTTATTTTTTGTGTGTGCTGAAACCCATTTTGAGCAGAAAACCAACAGGGTGGCTGGCTGCTTTGTATAGCTGACTATACAATTATTCTTAAGTGAAATTTAAAAGGGTCGGAGGTAAGGGTTAATGAAGATAGACAAAAATTCGTTCACGCCGCTTTATCTGCAAATTGAGCAGCAACTTACCGAAAAAATCAGCACCGGCGAAATCCGCCCCGGAGATCCGATCCCGACCGAAGCCGCCATGTGCGAAATCTATGGCGTCTCGCGCATGACCGCGCGAAAAGCCGTGGATTATCTGGTGCGTCAGGGGCGTGTGGCCCGTTTTCGCGGTCGCGGCACCTTTGTCGTTGAGCCGCCAAAGCAGCAAAAAATCATTCTGCCGCTCGACCGGCATCTCACCGCCAGCGAAGTCGCCCAGGAAAATAATCAGCGCATTGAAAATCAGGTGCTGGAATTTCGCCGTATGCCTGCCAGTGAAGACATTGCCCGCGAACTGAATATTCCCGCCGGTACTGAAGTTTATTTTATGATCCGCCTGCGTCTGCTCGGTGATGAGCCGTTTGTGTATGAACAATGCTGGATGCTGTGCGACCGGTTCCCGGATATCACGCGCGCCGCCATGACATCGTCAAAATATGCTTATATTCGCTCGAAAGGTTTCCAGCCTGCGGGCAGCACCAAACTGATTTCGGCAGAACTGCCGTCCAACGAGATACGCGTCGCGCTCAACCTGTCACGCGACCAGCCGGTGCTGCATTCCCACGCGATTGTGTCGTTCACTGACGGCACGCTGTTTGAAGTGTCTGATGTCTACTACAACCAGAAAAACTATGGCTTCAGCGTCCATGCCAAAGTGAAAGCTTAAGCGCCGTCAGGCAATGCCCGACAACTCCGCCTTCACCAGATTCGCCACCTGTTCAACCTGCGGGCCATAGATCACATGCACATCCGTTTCGGTGATGCGTTTCACCCCCATCGCGCCGGTTTTCATTAATGTGCCATCCTGTATCTGAGTCATATCTTTGACCTTCACGCGCAGGCGGGTGAAACAGCAATCGACCGCCGTAATATTCCCCTCGCCGCCCAGTCCGATGATGATATTTTTGGTTTTTTCGCCCGTGCCCTGCGTCGGTTTTGCGCGTTCTTCGGCATCATTTTCATCCTCACGCCCCGGCGTTTTTACCTGCATCCGCAGAATGACCCAGCGGAACGTGAAGTAATACAGTGGCGCGTAGATGATGCCGAGGATCAGCGGATACCACCAGTGCGTGCGGCTGCCGCCGAGCACACCGAAGATCAGGAAGTCGATCGCCCCGCCCTGCACGTTACCGATCATCACATGCAGCATTTGCATCAGCACGAACGACAACCCCGTCAGCACCGCATGCAGGAAATACAGCACCGGCGAAACGAAAATAAAGCAGAACTCCAGCGGTTCAGTGATCCCGGTGGTAAATGACGCCAGTGCGCCCGCCAGCATCAGCGCTTTCACGCGGCCTTTATGTTCCGGCCGCGCGCAGTGATACATCGCCAGCGCCGCCGCCGGTAACCCGAACATCATCACCGGGATTTTCCCCTGCGCCAGGAAGCGCGTCGCCTGCTGCGTGACCGCATCGGAGATCGTGCCCGGATTGGCCAGCGCAGCATTAAAGATATTCAGCGCGCCGACAATACTCTGGTTATCCACCGTGGTGACACCGCCGATGGGGGTAAAGCGCACGGTTTCATTAATGATGTGATGCAAACCGGTCGGGATCAGCAAACGTTCTGAGGTGGCATAAATAAAGGTGCCGATCTCGCCCGTGCGCCCGATCAGCTCGCCGATCCACTGGATCCCCTGGGCGATCGTCGGCCAGATCAGCGACATCAGCACACCGACGATCGGCAGCACCAGCACGGTGACAATTGGTACAAAACGCCGCCCGCCAAAAAACGCGATCGCCGTCGGCAGCACGATGGTATAGAAACGGTTGTGCAGCCACATGGTGATCAGGCCGACCAGCACCCCGCCCAGCACGCTCATGTTGTAGGTGAAAATCCCCAGCGTGTTGGTGAACTCGGCGGCGTAAATCATCGCGTCACTTTCGGTCATGCCTTTTGCCGTGAGTTTGGCGACCGTAATGGTTTCCGGCGTAATACCCTGCGCCAGCAGGCTGTAATTAACCCCGACGTGCAGCCCGACAAAACCGATCACGGCGGAAAACGCCGCCGTGGCCTTCTCTGCATTAGCCAGCCCCATTGCCGTGGCGACCGCAAAAAACAACGGCAAATTAGCGAACAGCGCACCGGAGACCTGACGGATAAAGCCGATGACCAGTTGCAATGTTTTCATCTGGGTAAAGGTTTCACCAGTGACCGCCGGATTCTGCAATGCGGCGGCCAGGCCTAAGAAAATCCCGGCGGCGGCAATCACCGAGATAGGCGTCATCAGGGCTTTCCCCAGATCGTGAACCTTGCTGCCAAGTTTTATCATCTGTCTTCCCTCAATTCGCTGGCTAAAAATAAACCGTTAATTGAGTTAAGTCACAGAATGTATAGTTGTATAGACATAGCAGTCAGGAGTATGAAAGGGATCACAGTTTTGCGAGAGGAAAGCTGGCTGGCGGTGCAAAGGCAAAAAAAAGCCCACATCGGACTGTGGGCATGGGGGTTGCAACTGGCCGCTGTTCAAAACGGCTGGCAACAAGCAAATGTGAGAACTGCTCGTTCTCGGCCCTTAAGGTAACGGCTGCGGGCTTAATCCCTTAGTCTTTTCAGGTAAGGAGCAGGTTAAAATGTATAAATTTGTTTGATATGCATCACACTTTTTTAACACCTAACAATTCATTCACTTTTAGAACATCCCTCTGATAATTATTCTTATGGCCTATTAATTAGTTTACTAAGTAATGACTTTCCTGCCATTTTCCACTGCACGAAAAGACTAAAACCCCACAAGAACAAGGGATTATGTAGCAACATAATCCTCATGTTTTGAAATATAGAAACATGGGTGATGACAATATCCTTACACCGGGAAATCAGGCGCTCTCGTATAGTGAAGGACTTGTTGAGAATGGTTATTCTCAATTCCCCAAAAAGAGTGAATTCTATGCGCCTGAAGTTACTTTCTGTCAGTACAGTGGTACTGCTTTCCGCATGTGATGGTTCTGCCAGTTCTGCTTCCCCGGCAGCACAGGCTCCTGCGGTGAATGTCGTTACTTTGCACAGCCAGCCCGTCGCCCTCACCACCAGTCTGCCCGGCCGCACCACGGCGGTTCGCAGCGCGGAAGTCCGTCCGCAGGTGAACGGCGTGATCCAAAAACGTCTGTTCGTGGAAGGCAGCGAAGTCAAAGCCGGTCAGCAGCTTTATCAGATTGATCCGTCAACCTATCAGGCCGCTTTCGATCGCGCGATGGCGACCTGGAAAAGCGCCGACGCCACCGCCCGCCGCTATAAACCGCTGGTTGAAGCGCAGGCGGTCAGCCGTCAGCAATATGATGATGCCGTAGCCGCCGAGCGCGAAGCCGCAGCGGATGTCGAGACCGCCCGTGTCAATCTGCAATACACCAAAGTGTACGCGCCGATTTCCGGCCATATTGGCCGCTCGCTGTATACCGAAGGTGCGCTGGTGACCAGCGGCCAGACGGCATATCTGACCACTATCGATCAGCTCAATCCTATCTATGTTGACGTCAATGAATCCTCACAAGATTTGCTGAAACTGCGTCGCGCGCTGGCTTCCGGTAAGTTGCAATCCGCCGGTGACAACGCCGCGCAGGCCACCCTGACGCTGGAAGATGGCAGCAAATACGCCCTGCCGGGCAAGCTGGAATTCTCCGAAGTCACCGTGTCGCAAAGTACCGGTTCCGTTACCCTGCGGGCCTCTTTCCCGAACCCGCACGACGAACTGCTGCCGGGTATGTTTGTTCACGCCCAGTTACAACAAGGCATTGATGACAAAGGTATTCTGGTACCGCAGGAAGCCATCATGCATGACGTCAAAGGTGCGCCTTATGTGTATGTGGTGAAAGCCGACAGCACCGTTGAGCAGCGTTCCATCACCACCGGTCAGATGATGAACGGTAACTGGTTAGTCAGTCAGGGTCTGAATGACGGCGACAAAGTGATCACCGACGGATTACAGAACGTCAGGCCGGGCGCCAAAGTCAACGCCACCGAGCGTAAAGCCAGTGCCCCTGCCGAACAGGCTAATCTCGCGATGACCGATCCTTCCGCGCAATAGGTGAGCTGAATGTCTACTTTCTTTATTAACCGCCCCATATTCGCCTGGGTTGTCGCCATCGTCATCATGCTCGCCGGTGCGCTGTCGATCATGAAACTGCCGATCAGCCAGTACCCGAATATCGCGCCTCCGGCGATTTCCGTCAGCGTCACCTATCCGGGTGCGTCAGCGGAAACCGCCCAGAACACCGTAGTTCAGGTCATTGAACAGCAACTGAACGGGCTGGATAACCTGCGCTATATCGAATCGCAAAGTAACAGCGACGGCAGTGCCACAATCATTGCCACCTTTGATCAGGGTACTAACCCGGATATCGCGCAGGTTCAGGTACAGAACAAAGTGTCGCTGGCCGAATCGCAACTGCCGACCGAGGTGGTCAATCAGGGGATCCGTATTGCCAAATATCAGGCCAACTTCATGCTGCTGGTCAGCCTGATTTCGACCGACGGTAAAATGAGTAACTCGGATCTGAGTAACCTGCTGGTGACCAAACTGGAAGACCCGATCGTACGTACCAAAGGCGTCGGCGACTTCCTGCTGCTCGGTTCAGAATACGCGATGCGTATCTGGCTCGACCCGGCAAAACTGTATAAATATCAGCTGGTCCCAAGTGATGTCAGCGCGGCGATTGAAGCGCAAAACGTACAGGTGTCGTCCGGTTCCCTCGGCGGCCTGCCGACGGTCAAAGACAGCAAACTCAGCGCCACGATCATTGGTAAAACCCGTTTCGACAGCATTCATCAGTTCAAAAACGTGCTGCTGAAAGTGAACGCCGACGGTTCTCAGGTGCGTCTCAGTGATGTCGGCAACGTGGATCTGGGGCCGGAAAGTTATTCCATCTCCTCCACGTTTAACGGCAGGCCCTCTACCGCTATCGCCCTGCGTCTGGCAAGCGGCGCGAACGTGCTGGACACCGACAGAGCAGTAAGAGAAACCATCGCCGGGCTGGAAGATTCTCTGCCTGCTGGCGTGAAAGTCGAGTTCCCGTACCAGACCGCGCCGGTGGTCAGCGCATCGATTGAGGAAGTGGTGAAAACGCTGATCGAAGCCATCGTGCTGGTGTTCTGCGTGATGTTGCTGTTCCTGCAAAACCTGCGCGCAACACTGGTCACCACGCTGGTGGTGCCGGTAGTGCTGCTCGGTACCTTCGGTATTCTGGCGGCAGCGGGGTATTCCATTAACACCCTGACCATGTTCGGGATGGTGCTGGCGATAGGCCTGCTGGTGGATGATGCCATCGTAGTGGTGGAAAACGTCGAACGTGTGATGACGGAGGAAAAGCTCTCGCCGAAAGACGCCACCATCAAATCGATGAAACAGATCCAGGGCGCGCTGTTTGGTATCGCGCTGGTGCTGTCTGCCGTACTGGTGCCGATGGCGTTCTTCGGTGGCTCAACCGGGATCATCTACCGTCAGTTCTCGATCACCATCGTATCCGCAATGGCGCTTTCGGTGCTGATGGCGCTGATTTTCACCCCGGCGCTGTGCGCCACCATCATCAAACACAACGACGAGGAAAAATCGCAGAAAGGCTTCGCGGGCTGGTTTAACCGTAACTTCGACAAAGGCGCGATGCGCTACACCCGCGCCGTCGGCACGGTCATCTCACGCCGCCGTCTGTTTATGGGCATCTACCTGCTGATCGTGATCGCCACCGGCTTTATGTTCACCCGCGTGCCGACCACCTTCCTGCCGGATGAAGATCAGGCCGTGATGTTTGTTCAGGCGACGTTGCCCGCCAACGCCTCGGCAGAACGAACCCAGCAGGTGCTGGATAACGTCCGGGAATATCTGATGACGCAGGAAAGCGGCATCGTTTCTTCGGTGTTTACCGCCAATGGCTTCAGCTTCGCCGGACGAGGCCAGAACGTCGGGATTGCCTTCGTGCAGTTGAAAACCTGGGCCGACCGCCCGGCCGCTGCGCAAAAAGTTCAGGCGCTGGCCGGTCGTGCGATGGCGCATTTCGCCACCATCAAAGATGCCCGCGTATTTGCTTTCGTTCCGCCAGCCGTTATGGAACTGGGTAATGCCACCGGCTTCGACTTCTTCCTGCAAGACACCAACGGCAAGGGGCATGAAGCCCTGATGGCCGCGCGTAACCAGTTCCTGCAAATGGCGTCACAGGACAAACGCCTGATGGCTGTGCGCCCGAACGGGATGGAAGATGAACCGCAATATCAGCTGGAAATTGACGATGAACGGGCGCAGGCGCTGGGTCTGAGCCTCGACGACATCAACAACACCTTGTCAGCGGCCTGGGGTTCAGCGTATGTGAACCAGTTCATGTACAACGACCGCGTGAAGCGTGTTTACATCCAGGGCAAGGCGGCTTCCCGCGTCACGCCTGAAGATCTGAACAACTGGTATTTCCGTAATTCCAGCGGCGATATGGTGCCGTGGAGCGCCTTCGGCAGCGGCAAATGGGTGTACGGCTCACCGCGTTATGAACGTTTCAACGGCGTGTCTTCCGTCGAACTGATGGGTTCACCGGCACCGGGCTACAGCTCAGGCGATGCCAACGAGGCGGTGATGGAAATCGCGGCCAAACTGCCACCGGGTTACAAAGTGGCATGGCACGGCCTGAGCTACGAAGAGAAGCTTTCCGGCTCACAAACACCGGCGCTTTACAGTCTGTCGATGATCGTGGTGTTCCTGTGTCTGGCGGCGCTGTACGAGAGCTGGTCAATTCCGTTCTCCGTCATGCTGGTGGTACCGCTGGGGATTTTAGGCACCATCGGTGCTGTGTTGCTGCGCGGGTTGTCGAATGATGTCTTCTTCCAGGTTGGCCTGCTGACGACCGTCGGGCTGGCGGCGAAGAACGCCATATTGATTGTTGAGTTCGCCAAGGAGCTGCATGAGAACGAAGGGATGTCGGTGGCACAAGCGGCCATCGAAGCGGCCAAGCTGCGTATCCGGCCGATCATCATGACCTCAATGGCCTTCGTCCTCGGCGTATTCCCGCTGACCATTTCCAGCGGCGCGGGCGCGGGCAGCCAGCATTCCATCGGGACGGCGGTGGTCGGCGGCATGCTCACGGCCACCTTCCTGGCGATCTTCTTCGTGCCGATGTTCTACGTCACGGTTGTGAATCTGTTCACCCGCAAATCGAAAAAACACGATAAGGCGCTTCCTGCACCAGAGGCAACACACCATGAATAAACCGCATTTCGCGCTGTCGCTTATCGGCGCGTTTTCACTCACCCTGCTGGCCGGCTGTACGATGGAGCCGGATTATCAGCGCCCTGCGCTGCCGGTTGCCAGCAACTGGGACGGCGCCAAAACCGGTGCTGCGCAGGATATCGGCTGGAAAGCCTTCTTCAATCAACCGGCGATGAAGCAGCTGATTGGCATGTCCCTGGCTAACAACCGCGACCTTCGGGTCGCGGCATTAAACGTCGATACCGCCCGCGCTACCTTCCAGATTGACCGTGCCGCGCTGCTGCCGACACTCGACGCCAGCGCCGGTGAAACCAACCAGCATCTGCCGGGCGGATTGTATTCAACACAAACCAGCGGACCGGTGACGTATCAGCAATACAGCGCGAATCTGGGCGTAACGTCTTATGAGGTTGACCTGTTTGGCCGCTTACGCAGCCTGCGCGATCAGGGGCTGGAAACTTATCTGGCGACAGAAGCCACACAGCGCGCCACGCAAATTTCGCTGGTGGCTGAAGTCGCTTCCGGCTATCTGAGTCTGGCGGCGGATAACGATCTGCTAAAACTGGCGATCAGTACCGCCGACAGTCAGAAAAAATCTTACGAACTCACCAAACGCAGCTACGATTCCGGCATCGACACTTCACAGGATCTGGTGCAGGCCGAAACCACGGTGCGCGCGGCGCAGGCCGACATCGCCCAGTACACACGTCAGGTACGTCAGGACGTCAATGCACTGACACTGCTGGTCGGCACCACCATTCCACAGAGTTTGCTGGCGAACGCCACCCTGCAACAGGACTGGAAATTCCCGCAGACACCGGCCGGTTTGCCCTCTGATCTGCTGACCCGTCGTCCGGATATTATTTCCGCTGAACATACGCTGAAAGCGGCTAATGCCAATATCGGCGCGGCGCGTGCAGCGTTCTTCCCAAGCATTACGCTGACCGGCACGGCAGGCACAGAAAGCGGCAGCCTGAGTAAACTGTTCGACGGCGGCACCGGTGCGTGGTCATTTATGCCATCGGTTAATATCCCGATCTTCGACGGTGGCGTGAATCAGGCCAATCTCGACATCGCTAAAGACACGAAGAAAATTGATATCGCCAATTATGAGAAAGCAATTCAGACGGCGTTCAAGGAAGTCTCCGACGGCTTAGCCGGTCAGGCGACCTACAAAGATGAACTGCTGGCCCGCCAGCAGGACGCCGACGCCAATCAGCGCAACTACGATCTCTCGCAGATGCGCTTCAAAGGCGGAGTCGATAACTACCTGAGCGTACTGGTCGCCCAGCGCTCGCTGTATTCTGCTCAGCAAACGCTGATCACCACACAACTTGCCCAACTGAATCAGGACATCAGTTTGTATAAAGCGTTAGGAGGCGGCTGGAAGGAGTGATTTTTGAGTGAATGGAAACGCCGGCGGAAGTCGGCGTTTTTCGCAGGGTTCATCTGATATCAGAATAATTCAGAATGACTCCCTACCCGGTACAATTTTAATTCTTCGTCATTTCTCTGACAAATGAGTAAAAGATCTGGCGCACCATGGCATTCCATATATCCCGCATAACCACCTGAAAGCCGGTGTTCACAATATCGAATAGGTAAAGGTTCACCCGTCTGCAACAAGGATAATGTCTCCAGAATAGCTCCCTGCGCTCGTTTGTCGTTGTTGTATTTTTTCGCATCCTTTTTAAATCTTGTCTGATAAACAATCCTTAGCACATATCACCATCCCAGATCGTGCTTCAACTCCTCAATCGTTGCGACACTTTCAACACCAATTCCATTTTCCATATCACGAATGGCCTGAAGTGTTTTTGCATTAGGCTGCAACAAATCGACGGGTAGCTCAGCATTCACAGCCAACCTATTTACAACCATTCGAATGATTGTCGAAAGATCCAACCCCATTGCCTTTGCGTTTGCCATTGCAGCAGCCTTTGACGCTGAAGTTACTCGAGCTCTGACAACAGTGTCAGTCATAAAACCTCCGGATCAATTTTGTCGTGTAGCTACATTGTAGCCCTCATGTAGCCACTGAACAAAATGTATTCACTTACAGAGCAGTGTGCAGAATATAGATTACTGTTTTATCAGCAACTCTGTACTTTCATCGCTGCGGCAAAGCTTCCAAAAAAGCTCATCATCACTCAGGATTTAGCTGAATTCCGAATGACTTTCACTACCAGCTCTCCCCGCGCATCAAAATAACGGCTCGGCCAGATCACGCTCGGATGCACATCCAGCGCCTGTGCAATCACCTTCTCCCCTTTCGGCCATGACCGCGACAGCGCATTTGATAGCGTCGAAGAACTCAATCCCACACTGCGCGATACCGCTGCCAGCGTCGTACCCCGTTTACGCAATGCCGCAATGATGTCTGCCTGATGCCAGTCGGTATGATTCTGTGCTTTGTTCATGGAGGATCCTTTCCTGAGTTATGAGTAAATAAAACGTCTACACAGGAAGAGTAAACCGGGAGAAAAATTATCCCAAAACGGGATAAAACCAGATGAATAGTGATCAGGTCATTGATAGATAAGATGAAATGTAATATTGATGAGTTAACTGAGCTAAATACTGATAAAAATTATTTTGGTGGGAATTTTTTCACCGAGTAACCATTAATACCCCACCCCAGCCCTACCCTTCGCAGGGGAGGGAGCCGACCGAGCTTTTAACTCCTCCCCCTGCGAAGGGGGAGGCTGGGAGGGGGTATTACAAATAAAATCAGAAGGTTAACATTGTCTTCCGTCGTACAATTTCGCATCGCAAATGCTCAAGAACTTCAGGTAATTCCTGCATAACCTGAAGATTCGTAAAACGGATAACTTTCATTCCTGAATCACACAGAAAGTCCGTTCTGGTTTTATCCGCTGCCATCCCTTTCTCACTGAAATGACTTTCACCATCCAGCTCAACCACCAGCCTCACCTCTCCGGCGTAAAAATCGACGATATAGCGCCCGATCCCATGCTGACGGCGAAATTTAACACCCAGCGCTTTACACCGGATCGCCTGCCATAAAACAAACTCTGGATAAGTAAGATTTCCCCGCAGATCCTTGCGTAATTCTTTCTGTTTTGAATCGTTGAACATGTCACACCGAGTTGTCTTTAATACCCCCACCCAACCTCCCGCTTCGCAGGGGAGGAGCCGTACTGAGAGTATCTGCAAATGCGGTGATAATATTTTTCTCACACCATTGCTGCGGCCATCATTCCAATATTTTAATATTTTAATATTCACGCATTTTCGCCCGCCGTCACACCTGCTAATTATTCATTATTGGCTGTGAAGATTTTTTGAGTAAAAGGAAACGCCGGCAGAAGTCGGCGTTTTTGTTGCGTGATCTGTAGAAAATATTCCCTGAGGATCCCGCGCATGCATTGACAGCGGGGAATACAACTACGTCAGTCTGGAATCTGCATTATCGGCATATGGCATCATTTCGCAGATACTGGTCGACCGACTGGCCTTCATGACGACCCGACGCCCTGGGGCACTATCGAACTGACGCATACTCACCGCAGCATTTTGGATATTCTCGATGCAACCGTCGAAACGCCATCACCACTGAAACAAGCGATACCCTCCACGGTAATCAGGGATTTGCGCCGTGTTGGCAGGAATACTCATCTGATGGATCTTAAGGAAGAATAATGAGTGAGAAGGTCGATTTTGGTTTCGCCATCAGCGTAAAAGCCCCCGAAGAGCTGCGTCAGCTTCCCGATTATGATCAGATCAACATCGACCGCTGGCAAATAACTATCGAGACATCTCCCGGTCAATCCAGCGCGGAATATATGGTGTAACTGTCCTTCTGGCACCCCGCTGAAAGGGCTGTTTCCAGCCCTTTCATTCAAACTCTCTTACTTACCCACATCCCCGTTCCATCCCCCGCCCAGTGCGGCGATCAGCTTAACGCTGGTGACCATCTGGGTGCTGAGCAGTGACAGGACGCTTTGTTGCTGGGTCAGGCTGGTGTTCTCGGTGGTCGCGACGTCGAGATAGTCGATCATCCCCGCCTGATACTGGTTGTAGGTCACGCGGGCGGATTCTTTGGCGGAATCGGCGGCGTTCTGACGGGCGACCAGTTCGCTGTCCAGCGTGTGCAGTTCAACCAGATAATCTTCCACTTCCTGCATCGCGGTTAACACGCTCTGGCGATAACTGGCGACGTCGGCGTCATACGCGGCTTCGGCTTGTGCCACTTTGCCACGGGTGGAACCGAAATCCAGTACCGTCTGGCTGAGTTCCGGGCCTAAAGACCAGACGCGGTTTGGCAACGAGAACAGGTTATGGAAGGCCGAGCTGGCAAAACCGCCGCTGGCACTTAAGGTCAGATCGGGATAATACGCGGCAGTGGCGACACCGACTGCCGCATTGGCAGAGGCCATGGTGCGCTCAGCGGCGGCGATATCAGGACGACGCTGCAGCAGTTGCGACGGAATCGCATCCGGCATCGCAGGCAGGTTCAGTTTTACGTCGCGGGCGGCGAGGCTGAACTGGGCCGGTGGTTTGCCGATCAGTACGGCGATAGCGTGCTCAAGCTGGGCGCGCTGCCATTGCAAATCCAGCGCCGACGCTTTGGTACTTTCCAGCTGAGTCTGTGCCTGCGCCAGTGTGCCACGCGAGGTACTGCCACCGGCATACTGATTCTCAATCACGGTCAGATAACGCTGATAGGCGTCAATACTTTGCTTATACAACGCGATTTGCTGATCCATCACCCGCAACTGGAAATAATCCTGCGCCAGTTCGGATTGCGCGCTGAGCGTCGCATCGGCCAGATCGGCCTTGCTGGCCTGCGCGCTGGCATCCTGTTCTTCCGCCGTGCGGCGCAGTTTGCCCCACAAGTCCAGTTCCCAGCTTGCACTCAATTGTGCGGACTGGCTGTTGCTGGTGGAGGTTGAGGTGCCACTGCGCGTGCTGCCGACGGTGGCATCCACGGAAGGATACAAATCAGAACGCGCCTGCGTCACCAGTGCCTGGGCTTCGCGGTATTGCGCGGCGTACTGGGCAACGTTCTGGTTGGAAATCTGCACCTGTGTCAGCAGGGACGACAGCTCAGGATCCTGATACACCGCCCACCAGTCGCCTTTGGCCTGATTATCTTTCGGGATCGCGGCCGTCCAGCCTTTGGCTTCTTTAAATGCCGTTGGCATAGTCACATCCGGCCGTTTGTAATCAGGACCGACGGCACAGGCGCTGACCAGTAAGGCCAGCGCCAGCGGAGCAAGACGGAACACCATTGAACGTGTTTTTTGCAGAGTCATCAGATTCGCTTCAGGGTAATGAGTTTCAGTGTGATCAGTCATGAGAACTGGCCTCCGGCGGCGTCGTGTGAGGACGCAGACGTTGCCACAGACGATGCGTCGCGCGGCTGGTGCGATCCATATACAGGTAAACCACCGGCGTGGTGAATAACGTCAGGATCTGGCTCAGTGCCAGCCCGCCGGCAATTGCCAGACCCAGCGGACTGCGCAGATCCGCGTCCCCCCCGCTGCCCATCGCCAGAGGCAGGGCACCAAAGAACGCCGCCAGCGTGGTCATCAGGATCGGACGGAATCGCATCAGACAGGCCTGAGTGATTGCCTGTTGTGGCGTCAGACCAAGCCGCCGTTCGGCGTCGAGCGCGAAGTCGATCATCATGATCGCATTCTTTTTGACGATGCCGATCAGCAGCAGGATCCCGATCAGCGCGATCACCGTCAGTTGCGTATTGGTCATCAGCATCAGCAACAGCGCCCCCAGCCCGGCGGAAGGCAGCGTGGAAAGAATGGTCAGCGGGTGAATATAACTTTCGTACAATACGCCGAGCACGATATATACCGCCGCCAGCGCGGCCAGGATCAGCCACGGCATGGAACTGGCCAGCGCTTCAAACGCCTGCGCCGTTCCCGCATAACTGCCATGAACGGTATCCGGCAAGCCGATTTGTGCCATGGCGGTTTTCAGCGCAGCCTGCGCATCTTCCAGCGCATAGCCGTCGGCGAGATTGAACGCGATAGTCGTGGTCGCTGTCTGCCCCTGATGGGATACCGACAGCGGTGCGTTGGCGCCGCTGAAGGTGGCAAACGCCGACAACGGCACCTGATTACCAGAATCGGTCACGACATACAGCTGATGCAGGACATCCGGATTGCTGGTGTAGTCAGACGTCAGGTTCATGACCACGTGATACTGGTTCAGCGTTTTATAGATCGTGGCAACCTGCCGCTGGCTGAAAGAATTGTTGAGCAACGTGTCAATCATCTTCACGTTCACGCCCAGTTGCGTGGCACGATCCCGGTCGATATTGAGCATGACCTCCTGACCGCCGGTTTGTGCATCGGAATCCACACCGGTCAGTTGCGGCAGTTTCGCCAGCGCTTTCTGCACCTTCGGAGCCCATTCCCGCAGCACCGAAAGATCGTCAGATTGCAGACTGTACTGATACTGCGCGTTGGCGCTGCGCCCGCCGATATGCAGATCCTGCGCCGCCATCAGGAACAACTGCGCGCCCGGCTCCTTGCCGGTCGCCATCATCAGACGGTTCGCCACCTGATTGGCGGTCGAGGTACGTTTGTCGAAATCTTTCAGACGCACGAAGAAGGTGGCGGTGTTACGTGAACCAAAGCCGCCGCTGCCCGCCGAACTCATCACCGCTTCTACCGCCGGATCGTCCTGAATGATCTTGCTGTATTTCAGCACCTGCGGCTGGATCGACTGAAACGACGTGTTCTGATCCGCACGCAACATGCCCATCAGCATGCCGGTGTCCTGATCCGGGAAGAAACCTTTTTCCACCACGGTATAAAGATAGAAATTGAGGATCACGGTGAGGAACAACCCGATCAGCGTGATCAGCTGATGGCGCATAACCCAGCCGAGCGCGGCAGAATAGGCCGCCAGCAGTTTGTTAAGGCCATGTTCGATCATGCGGTAGATGCGCGGCTGACGTTTTTCCACCGGCGGTTTACGTTTGAGGAAACGTGCGCACAGCATCGGCGTGAGGCTCAGTGACACCAGCATCGAGATGATCAGCGAGACACTGAGCGTCACCGCAAATTCGCGGAACAGGCGCCCGACAATACTGCCCATCAGCAGGATCGGAATGAAAACCGCGATCAGCGACAGCGTCATCGACAGCACGGTGAAGCTGACTTCCTGTGCGCCTTTCAGCGCCGCCCGCACCGGTCCCATTCCCTCTTCGATATGCCGCGTAATGTTCTCCAGCACCACAATGGCATCATCGACCACGAAACCGGTGGAGATGATCAGCGCCATCATCGAGAGGTTATCCAGACTGTAGCCAAGCAGATACATCACCGCGCAGGTCCCGATCAGTGACACCGGTAGCGCCACGGCGGGGATCAGCACAGCATTCCAGTTACGCAGGAACACAAAGACCACCGCGATCACCAGCAGCGTGGCTTCCATCAGGGTCATTTCCGTATCACGCAGGGAAGCGGAAACGTTAGGCGAACGATCCAGAGCCAGGTTCAGTTGCACATCGCCCGGCAGACTTTCTTTCATCAGCGGCAGCGCGGCTTTGATCGCCTGAATGGTTTCCAGCATGTTCGCGCCAGCCTGGCGCGTTACACCAATCATCACCGACGGCGTGCTGTTGTAATACCCGACGTTGTATTTGTCTTCGACGGAATCATACACATTGGCGATATCGCTGAGGCGGATGGCCGAACCGTTGATGTAGGTGACAATCAGCGTTTTGTACTGCGCGGCGGTACTTTGCTGGCCGTTGCCTTCAATCATCCACGACTGATCCGACCCTTGCAGTAAGCCTTTCGGCAGGTTGCTGGTGCTGTCGGCAATCGCAGCACGAATGGTGTCGAGGGAAATCCCGTAAGAGGTGACGGCTTCAGGGCGTAAATCAATACGCACACCCGGCAGCGCGGACCCCACCAGAGAAACCTGCCCGACGCCGTTAACCTGTGCGATTTTCTGTTGCAACTGGCTCGAGGCAATATCGTACAACTCACCTTTACTGCGCGTGGCCGAGGTCAGCGCCAGCATGATGATCGGCGCATCCGACGGGTTGGCTTTGCGGTAAGTCGGCAGCGACGGCATGCTGCTGGGCAGTAATGCACGGGAGGCGTTAATCGCCGCCTGAACGTCACGCGCCGCACCGTTGATGTCGCGATCGAGATCGAATTGCAAAATGACGCTGGTCGAACTCTGCGAACTGCGCGAGGTCATTTCCGTCACACCGGCGATTTGCCCGAGCGCCCTTTCCAGCGGCGTCGCCACCGTCGCCGCCATGGTTTCAGGGCTGGCACCCGGCAGACTGGCACTGACCAGAATGGTCGGAAAATCGACCTGCGGCAGCGGTGCCACCGGCAGCAGGCGATACCCGAGCAAACCCAGCAGGAGTATCGCCATGGTCAGCAGCAATGTCGCGACCGGGCGGAAGATGAAGAAACGCGAAATGTTCATTTATTCCGCCTGCTTCGCTGCACGCCGGTGACGTGGATTAAGGCGGTGAGAAAGCCGGTCAAACATCAGGTAGATCACCGGCGTGGAGAACAGCGTCAGAACCTGACTGAAGATCAGACCGCCGACGATCACCAGCCCCAGCGGCTGACGCAGTTCCGCGCCGGATCCGCTCGCCAGCATCAGCGGCAACGCCCCGAGCAGCGCGGCCATGGTGGTCATCATGATCGGACGAAAACGCAGTAAACACGCCTGGTGAATCGCCTCACGCGGCGATAATCCCTGTTTGTTTTCCGCATCCAGTGCAAAGTCGATCATCATAATGGCGTTCTTTTTCACGATGCCGATCAACAGGATCACCCCGATCAGTGCGATCAGACTGAATTCCGTACCGGCAAAGATCAGCGACAGCAATGCGCCGACCGCCGCCGACGGCAGCGTGGAAAGAATGGTCACCGGATGGATAAAGCTTTCGTACAGAATACCGAGCACGACATACATGGTCAGCAGTGCGGCGAGGATCAGCCACAGCGTGTTGCCGGTGGCACTTTCAAATGACGCCGCCGCACCCTGATAGCGCAAAGTGATGCTGTCCGGCATGGCGATATCAGCCACCGTGGTTTTGATCGCCTGCTGCGCCTGCTCCAGCGAATAACCGTCTTTGAGGTTAAAGGAGACGGTGACTGCCGGGAACTGATTGAGGCGCGCCTGCAACAATGCGCCGGTGCGCATGTGGATTTTGGCAATCGACGTCAGTTTGACCATGCCATTGGTTGCCCCGGCATTGGTGGTGGTGGTCGAGGTGCCGCTGTCCGATGTCGAAGAAGACGTGGTGCTGGTGGTGGTCGCCACCGTGCCGGATGTTGAGGTGCTGTTGTTGGTCGCCAGATAGACATCGTCAAAAGAAGCCGGTGACTGCTGGAACTGCGGGGCCACTTCCAGCACCACGCGGTACTGGTTCGCCTGAGTAAAGATGGTGGAAACCAGCCGCTGGCCGAAAGCGTTGTACAGCGCGGTATCGACGTCAGACGCCGTAATACCGTAGCGTGCGGCAGCGTCGCGATCGAGCTCCACATAGGCGATCTGCCCCTGATTTTGCAGGTTGCTGACCACTTCGCTGAACTCCGGCAATGCACTGAGTTTCTCAATCAGCTTCGGTGTCCATTGCACCAGATTTTCGCTGTCGGCATCATCCAGCGTGAACTGGTACTGGCTTGGCGTGACCTGATCGTCCACCGTCAGATCCTGCGAAGCCTGCATATAAAGCTCAATGCCCGGCACGCCTGCGGTCTCCTGCTTCAGGCGTTCAATGATCGCCGGTGCACGTTCGCTGCGTTCATCAAAGGATTTCAGGCTGATCTGCAAACGTCCGCTGTTCAGACTGGTGTTATTACCGTCCACGCCGATGGTAGACGACACGCTTTCCACATCCGGATCATTGAGGATAGCGGCGGTCAGCAATTGCTGACGACGCCCCATCTCGCTGAAGGAGACATCCTGCGAGGCCTGGGTGATCCCCTGGATCATGCCGGTATCCTGCGACGGGAAGAAACCTTTTGGCACAATCACGTACAGCAACGCGGTGAACACTAACGTCGCGGCAGCGACCAGCAGCGTGAGCTTCTGATGGTTCAGTACCACGACCAGCATACGATCGTAACCGGCGATCATTTTGTCAAAAAACTCACCGCCTTTACGGTAAAACTTGCTCTGTTTTTCTTCCGGTGTGTGACGCAGCAAATAGGCGCACAACATCGGTGTCAGGGTCAGCGACACCACCATCGATACCAGAATCGACACGGCCAGGGTAATGGCGAATTCGCGGAACAGACGCCCGACCACATCGCCCATAAACAGCAGCGGGATCAGTACCGCAATCAGCGAGAAGGTCAGGGAAATAATGGTGAATCCGATCTGCTGCGAACCTTTCAGCGCCGCCTGCATCGGTGTTTCGCCCTCTTCGAGGCGTCGTGAAATGTTTTCGACCACCACGATGGCGTCATCGATAACAAAACCGGTGGCGATGGTCAGCGCCATCAGCGAGAGGTTGTTAAGACTGAAACCGCACAGGTACATCACACCAAAGGTGCCAACCAGCGAGAGCGGCACGGCCACGCTTGGGATCAGCGTCGCCGCGACATTACGCAGGAACAGGAAGGTGACCATCACCACCAGCGCAATCGACAGCAACAGCTCGAACTGAACGTCGCTGATCGAGGCACGGATAGTCTGGGTACGGTCAGAAATCACGCTGATTTTGACCGACTCCGGCAGCGCTTCCTGCAATTTCGGCAGTTGTGCTTTGATGGCATCCACCACCTGAATCACGTTGGCGCCCGGCTGACGCTGAACGCTGATAATGATCGCCGGTTGTTTGTTCGCCCACGCAGAAAGGTACTGATTTTCCGCTGCTTCGGAGAGCGTCGCGACGTCGCGCAAACGCAGCGCCGCCCCGTTTTCATAATTAACAATCAGGTTGCCGTATTCAGCGGCGGTGCGTAGCTGGTCATTGGCATCGATGGTGATCGAGTGATGCGGCCCGTCAAAGCCCCCCTTGGAACCGTTGACGTTACTGTTGCCGATCAGCGTGTTGATGGTTTCCATGCTGAGGTTATGCGCCGCCAGCTTGCGCGGATCCACCTGCACGCGGATCGCAGGCTGATGCCCGCCCGCCAGCGTGACCATACCGACGCCGGAAATCTGCGACAGTTTCAACGCCACGCGGGTATTCACCAGATCCTGCACTTTGGTCAGCGGCAGGGATTCAGAGGTTGCGGCTAATGTCAGCACTGCGGCATCCGCCGGGTTCACCTTCTTGTAAGTCGGCGGATTGGGTAAATCGCTGGGCAGCAGGCTGTCAGCGGCATTGATCGCCGCCTGCACTTCCTGCTCAGCCACATCAAGGGACAAATCCAGCGAGAATTTCAGCGTAATAATGGAGGAGCCGCTGGCGCTGGTGGAATACATCTGGCTCAGCCCCGCCATCTGCCCGAGCTGACGCTCAAGCGGCGCGGTAATACCCGACGCCATCACGTCCGGACTGGCGCCCGGATACAGCGTGGTCACCTGAATGGTCGGGTAATCGACCTGCGGCAGCGCCGAGGTCGAGAGCATGTTGTAGGCGAAAATCCCCGACAACAACACGGCGACCATCAGCAGAATGGTCGCGACCGGCCGGAGTATAAAGAGGCGTGAAGGATTCATTTAGACCCGCTGTCTTTACCGGCTGTAGTTGGGGGTACATCAGGCGCGACGGCCGTTTTATCCGCGCCGGTGGTGGCTTTATCCACACCGCCGCTCTGCTGACGCTCTTTGGAAGAGCCACCTGCTGCTGCAGCCTCACCAGAATTCGGTGTGACAATCTCGACTTTAGTGCCGTTGTTCAGACGGTCAATACCGGTGGTGACCACCTGCTCGCCCGGCTTCACGCCGGACAAAATCGCCACCTGGTCATCACCAAAATCCGGGCCGGACTTCACGCTGCGACGCTCAATGGTGCTGTCGGCTTTCACCACATACACAAAGTCGCCGTCGCTGCTCAGCTGCAATGCCGCCGCCGGGATCACCGTGGCATCTTTCAGCGTCGCGACCTGTAAGCGGGCATTCACAAACTGATTCGGATAGAGTTTTTCATCGTCATTATCAAACAACGCTTTCAGCTTGATACTGCCGGTACTGGTGTCAATTTCGTTGCTGATAAATTGCAGTTTGCCCTGTCCGAGCACTTCGCTGCCGCTCTGGTCAAAAGCCGTGGTTGGCAACTGATTGCCGCCGCGCAGGGCTTTGAGCAGGGTTTGCAAATTGCTTTGCGGCACGCTGAAGGTCACGGCAATCGGCTGAGTCTGGGTAATGGTGACGATGCCGGTGGTCGAACTGCTGGTGACCATGTTGCCCGGATCCACCAGACGCAGGCCGACGTGGCCGCTGACCGGCGCGGTGATTTTAGCGTACTCAAGGTTCAGCTTAGCGGCGGCGATTTGCGCCAGATCGGCTTTCACTGCTCCCGCGTACTGACCGGCGGTCGCAATCTGGCTTTCCAGATCCTGACGTGCCAGGGAATCCTGTGCATACAGTTTGCGGTAACGCGCCAGCGTCAGTTCAGCACTTTTCGACAGCGCCTGATTCTGCGCTAAATCGCCCTGATACTGTTCCAGCGTGGCCTGATAACTGCGCGGATCAATCTGCGCCAGCAACTGACCCTGCTCCACTTTCTGCCCTTCGGTGAAATACACCTTCATCAGCTGACCATCGACACGGCTGGTCACCGTCACCGTCGCGTTCGCCACCACCGTGCCCAGCGCACGCAGATACACCGGCACATCGGCCTGTGCGGCCTTTCCTGCCTGCACCGGCGTTGCCATTCCTGCCATCATCTGGCCGCGCATTGCGCGCATGCCGCCACGGCCCGGTTTTTTATGGGCAGAGGGATCAGAGGCACTTTGGTGGAAAGCAAAAAACCAGACCAGGATCGCGGCAACGATAATGGCGACAATAACCCACACGAATGTGCGTTTTTTGGAACGAGACGAGGCAGTCGGCAGCATAAATTTCTTGGTTTCGCAGTATTAATGAGGAGAAAACAGCTGAAAAATGACCTTCAACCAGAGATTTTCAATATCAGTCAAAAAACCATTATCCCCGAAAAGTGCGGGTGTCTGTTTTTAGGACAACGTAAAGATTTCGTTAGCAATTAAGAATTTCTATTTCTATCAGCAGGATGAATTATACCCGCTAATTTATCCTTTCGAGGCATCTAATGTTAATCACTAAATGAGAATGAATATTGAAGACCGCAACAAAAAAGCATCAGGAAGTGTCAACGAAGACCGGAATTTTGTCAGGAAAACGCGGAGTTAGTGCGGAAAATGCACTGAGATCCCACCCGAACAGGTGAGAAAACCAGAGCTAAATCCTGAAAATATGACCTATAGATAATTTATATTGTTTGCGCCGACCACGGCTTGATATGGTGAAATTTCTGATTGTTTTTCATTTCCATGCAGGGACTCAGGCGAATGCAGACAAAATTTCAATCCAGACCGGTCATTGGGGTAACGCTCGACAGCGAGGAAGCCGGTGGCTATGCCGATTATCCCTGGTACGCCTTACGTCAGAACTATATGAACAGCCTGGCGGAAATGGGTGCCGTTCCGCTGGCGTTGCCACATCACGCGGCGCTGGCCGATGAATATCTGGCGCTGTGCGACGGCATTGTCGTGACCGGCGGGGCGTTTGATGTACCGCCTGAACTGTTTAATGAGCAACAAACCAGTGATCAGGTTCGCCTGAAACCCGCCCGCACCGAATTTGAAAAAGCCATTGTTAAAGGTGCCATGCAGCGCAATATGCCGCTGCTCGGGATTTGCGGCGGCCAGCAACTGCTTGCCGTATTAACCGGCGGCACGCTGCATCAGCATATTCCCGATGCGCTGCCCGATGCCCTGGAGCACAGCACGACTGTTGACACCGAAAACGCGGGCGGCAAAAAACGCGCGCGTCACCCGGTAGAAATTGTTGAAGGTTCACTGCTCAGCCGCTGCGTAGATCGTGACCATTACGTCGTGAACAGCTCACACCATCAGGCAGTGAAATCCGTCGGCCCCGGCTGTATCGTCAATGCTTACGCACCCGACGGCGTGATCGAAGGCATTGAATGTGAAGGCTATGATTTCTGTCTTGGCGTGCAATGGCACCCTGAATATCAGCAACATGCGCAGGATACTCAGCTTCTTAATGCATTTGTTGTTGCCGCTTCGCGCTATCAGCAGTCGATGCGCTCAGCAGGTAAGGCGATGACCGAAGCCATGAATGATGTGATCGGCCGTGCGGGAGACGAACCGGCATGAACCCGGCGGCACTGAAATCGCAAACGGAGCAGATACTGCGGGAACTGCATATCGACCCGGCGGTTATCGCACATCGTACGCTGCCGTATTTTGAGGAAGTAAGTGAGCACTTACTGGTGGAGGCGGAAACGGATACCGAAAGCGGTAAAATATACCGTCTGACCGCCCCCGCCTCTGCCGCCTGGCATACCATGAGACAGCAGGCGGCTACTGACGGCGTGGGGATTTATCTGGTTTCCGCCTACCGCAGCCTGAATTATCAGGCTGATTTAATCCGCGCCAAACAACTGGCAGGCATCGCCCCGGAAGATTTCTTTACGTCGCTGGCGCCGCCCGGATGCAGCGAGCATCACACCGGCTGCGCCGTGGATATCAATACGCCGGGCTGCGACGAAGTGACCGGCGTTTTTGGTGAAACAGAAGCTTTTCAGTGGCTGCAAAGCCACGCCGCCGGATTCGGTTTTGTGATGTCATTCCCGCTGAACAATCCCTGGGGATTCATTTATGAACCGTGGCACTGGTGCTGGCATTCCAATTCCTGATGAATCCTCTACAATGACCGCCCTCTCCGCTACAGGCTTTAAGGGACCACCATGGAACTCGCCGTCACGAACGCTGATTTTTACCTTAAAATTTTGGGGCCGGAAGACACGGCTGTCGTACATGCTTATTTTCGCGATAACGCCGCGCATCTCGCGCCGTGGGAGCCTTTACGGCCAGCGGACTTTTACGCGCCTGAAACCCTGCGGGTCCGTCTGAGCAATGCTTTTGATGAAGCGGCCTGCGGTACGGCATTCCAGTTTGGCATCATCAGCCGTGAAACCGGTGACATGCTCGGTGCCTGCAATTTTACCGGCATCGCCCGCGGTCCTTTTCAGGCCTGTCATCTGGGATATTCGGTCGCGGAAAACCAGCAGGGAAAAGGACTGATGCATCGGTCGCTGGCAACCGCCATTGATTACCTGTTTCGCGAGCAGGGTCTGCACCGCATTATGGCCAGCTATATTCCGGACAATCATAAAAGTGAGCGCGTACTACTGCGTCTGGGCTTTGAACGCGAAGGGTATGCGAAATCATATCTGAAAATTGCCGGTTGCTGGCAGGATCACGTACTGACTTCCCTGATCAATCCTCACGACAATGCGTGAGGAACATCACAGTTACCATCACTAAAATTGTCGCCTGAAGATTTATCTGATAGGCCAATTTTCTGTTTCATTTTTCGAACAAATAAAACACACTATGCGTTCAACAGGCATCTGGCAGACAGATGCCTGATTTCAACATCTTCTTATAAGTCATAAATTTCAATGCAATCAGATACCGTTTCGCGCAGGACAGCATGGCTTCGCGTTGTGATGATGGCTATTGCCGCATTCATCTTCAATACCACTGAATTTGTGCCCGTCGGATTACTCTCCGACATCGCCGCCAGTTTCAATATGCAGACAGCACAGGTTGGCCTGATGCTGACCATTTACGCGTGGGTCGTCGCGCTGATGTCTCTGCCGCTGATGCTGCTGACCCGCAACGTTGAACGAAAGCGCCTGTTGATCATCATCTTTTGCCTGTTTATCGCCAGCCATGCGTTATCTGTCGTCGCCTGGGATTTCTGGAGTCTGGTGGCCTCGCGCGTCGGTATCGCCCTCGCCCACGCCATTTTCTGGTCGATCACCGCCTCACTGGCGATCCGTGTGGCACCGGCCGGTAAAAAAACACAGGCACTCAGTATGTTAGCGACCGGCACCGCACTGGCAATGGTGCTCGGCTTGCCGCTGGGTCGTCTTATCGGTCAGTATCTTGGCTGGCGAACCACCTTTATGAGCATCGGCATCGTTGCGCTGATGACACTGATTTGTCTGATTAAACTGCTGCCGCCGCTGCCAAGTGAACATACCGGCTCACTGAAAAGCGTGCCGATGTTGTTCCGCCGTCCGGCGCTGGTCGGTATGTATCTCCTGACTGCGCTGATAGTGACCGCTCACTATACGGCATACAGTTATATCGAACCGTTTATCCAGAGTGTTGCCAACATGGGTGAAAACTTCACCACTTTCCTGCTGCTGATTTTCGGCGGCGCGGGTATTCTCGGCAGCATTGCGTTCAGTTTGCTTGGCAACCGTTTCCCGGCAGCCATGCTCAGCGGCCCGATCCTGCTGGTCACGCTTAGCATGCTCCTGTTGTTTGCGGCGGTGATGAATCCGGTCGCGATTTCAGTGCTGTGTATTATCTGGGGACTGGCGATGATGATTATCGGCCTGGCAATGCAGGTGCGCGTGCTGGCGCTGGCGACCGACGCCACCGACGTGTCAATGGCGCTGCTTTCCGGTATTTATAACATCGGTATCGGTGCCGGCGCGCTGATCGGTAATCAGGTAAGTCTGCATCTGGAAATGAGCAACATCGGCTACGCCGGTGGCCTGATCGGCTGCATTGCGTTCGTCTGGTGTCTGACGATTTTCAAACGCTATCCGCAACTGAAAGCGACGAGCTGAATACGGATTAGCGCAAAACTCAGACCGAATACGATCCCTGTATTCGGTCTTTTTTATATCTGTATCTTCAACACATTAGCGCAATAATTTCAGGTTTCCCGTCAGCGATTTAATCCACTTTTCCGGCCCCACCAGCCCGACACCGTCGATCACTTCATCGTATAAATCCCGCAACGGGAACGTCATTTCGTATTGCTCAAACTGATGCATCGTGCGCGCAAATGCCGGGAACGGCACCACGCCGCGCTCGCCTGCTGCGTCCAGTGCTTTAAACATCAGCGCCTTAATGTGATCGGGCGTGGCCTGCAGAATGGGCAGCGGAGTTTTAGAGATAGTATCGGTCGTGACACCCTTTGCGTCAGTCAGCGAACTGCCCGCCAGCATCGGGAATTTTGCCGCTAATCCGATGCCAATTACGCCTGCCGTGTTCGCCAGTAATCCCGGCGGAAGTTCGGGATTGAGAATAATTGCCACCCGCAGTTTATCTGCCATTTTTGCGCCCTTTTCATCATTATTGATGACAAAAATGATAGCGCCTGGCCGCTGAAAGGTGCTTTCTTTTCCCGCCGTAAAATGCCCTAATCTGGTTATCTCTTTCTTTAAATCACATTTAAAAGGCAGATTATGTCCGCATCTGAAATTTCACCGGCAGACCTTCGCATTCTCAAACAACTTCAGGGTTCGGGCAGAATGACCAATCAGGAGCTGGCGGAAAAAGTGGGCATGGCCGCTTCTCCCTGCTGGCGGCGCATGAAACAGCTGGAAGACAGCGGCGTAATCACCGGTTATCAGGCGAACATCGACAGGAAAAAAATCGGGCTGGGGTTGCTGGCGTTTATCCGGGTGAAAATCGACAGTCACAGCGAGGAAGATGCGCAACGTTTCGAGCAGGAAGTGGGGGCGCTGCCTTCGGTGATTGCCTGTTACGCGATTGCCGGTGATGCGGATTTTCTGTTGCAGGTGGTCGCTAAAGATCTCGACAGTTTTTCCAGTTTCGCGATGGAAGTGGTGCGTCGTCTGCCGGGCATCAAAGAGATGCAAACCTCGTTTGTGCTCAGGGAAGTGAAACCGCTGGATGTGCTGCCGCTGGAGGGAATGTAAGGCAATGCCCGACAAAAGCCGGGCATATTTTTAAAACAATGACGCGCCGTAATGCTTATCCCAGCACTCTTTTCACGCAGCCTTTAAATACCCTGACACCAATGTCCAAAGCGTCGAGATCAAAGCGCATATCAGGATGATGCAGCCCGGGCGTGAGATTCGCGCCCAGTCCCCAGAACCCGGTTTTAATGGCCGGACGCTGGCGTGAATAGTGGAAGAAATCTTCACTGCCCGGTGTAAATTTCGGTTCAGTCAGGCCCTCTGCACCTAAAATTTCTGTAACAGATTCCGCGATAATCGCGGTCACGTCACTGTCGACTTCTGCCGCAGGCATCTCTTTCATCACATGAATTTCCGCGGTGGCACCCAGCGCCGCCACGCTGTGCTCAATCGCACGAATCACCTTTGCTTTCAGTTCATCCATCGGTTCATTGTGCTGCGAACGCAAATCCCAGCACACGCGAGCTTCCGCTGGCACAGAATTGGTCACCCCCGCATCGCACAGGAAACGGGTGGCTTTCACGCTGTATGTCAGGCTCGGTGCCAGATGAATAGTATTCACTGCCTGAACCGCCGCCACGGCGGCATCCAGCGCGTTAATGCCCAGGTGCGGGCGCGCCGCGTGAGAAGGAACGCCGGTGATAATCGCCTCAACCGTCGCACAGGCAGAGTAATACATCGCGGGCACCGCCTGCCCCATCGGACATTCTTCAAGTGGCCGCACATGGAACCCCAGCAGCATATCCACATCATCAATGGCGCCCCCTTCCACCATGGCCAGGGCGCCGGTGCCCAGCTCTTCAGCGGGCTGAAACAAAATTTTCAGGCGGCCTTTTTTAACCATGCCTTCTTTCATGATTTCCTGCGCCGCTGCGAGCACGACAGAGGAGTGACCATCGTGGCCGCAGGTATGGCGCGCCACCAGCTCGCCATCAATGATATGGCCGAGTGCATCCATATCGGCACGCAGCGCCATGACCGGACCGGGCTTGCCGCTGTCGATTTCAGCGATAATTCCTGTGGTGCCGTTCACATGACGCGTGACGTTAAACCCCGCATCTTCAAGCGCCTGCGCGATATAAGCCGATGTTTTAAATTCGGTAAAACCCAGTTCAGGGATGAGATGTAAATGTTGATAATGTTCAATAGCTTTCGACACGGGTAAAGACTCCGGTAAATTCATTTTCAAAACAGTGCAATCGAAAATCAGGCAAAAATTCGCATCAGGATCATCGAAATAATGGCGTTCAGTACGCTGGTCAGCATCAGCAGAGGCCAGTATTTTTTCGGCACATCCGCCACGCCAAGCAGGCGTCCCATGTATTGCAACTGAGAACCCATCAGGAAAATTGCCGGTGCCAGGATGGTAATCTGCGTCATATCCAGCGTGCCTTTGGTCAGCAAACTGATAGCTACACCCGTACCCGCCGAAGACGATAGCCATGATGTGAGCAGCACGGTAACGGCTTCACCTGGCAATCCCAGCAACCCCATGAGCGGCGCGAAAATGTGCCCCACCAACGTCATTACGCCGAGCAGATTGAGCATTTCTGAAATGACGTAAGCCATTACCACGTTAGGCATCAGATTATTGATAGCAATATTGAAGCCTTTACGGGCACCGACCACGAAAATATCGAACGGGTTTGAGGAAACTCGGGTGGCATTACTCATTTTCAAAATCTCTTTTATAAACGGTGTTCAACACAAAGCGGACAAATACCGCGCCGACAAATTTCATCACGAACATCACCACCAGCGGAATAATCACCGGCATGGTTAATGATGCAAACATAGCGGAACCGATGGAGAAATAGTTGTTGATCAGACCGGCACCGGAATATTGCCATGCGCCCATGATCACTACGTCTTTCTTTGTGACCTGTTTATTATCGTAAAGCTCTTTACTTAATGCAGCGCCGGCGTCAGTGCTTTGCAGATCGGTAATTAACGCCAGGCCGGTGTGGCCGGGAATGCCTAATATCGGCTTAAGCAGTGGTGTTAATAATTTATGTGCAGCCCGGATAGCGCCGTAGTGCGTAAATATTTCTAATAATCCCAGTGCCAGCATGACCGTCGGCACCAGAGATAAGGCAAAAAGGAAACCGGCTTTCGCACTGACACCGCCCGCCCCGACAAACGTGCTGGTTTCGCCTTTCATGGTACCGAACGAACCGCCCAGCGTAGTGAAGTCAAAGGCTCCCAGCCACGCCATGCCATCTACCTTTAAAAATGCACCAGAAAACAGCAGGATAACGACAATAAGCGACACGTATGCCCCCTTACCGACTTTCCACTCGTCCACCTCAGGGGTGGCTCTCTGTTCTGATATTCGTGTGTCACTCATACTAACGTTCCTTCTCTGGTATCTGTCTGCAATAAAAAATCAGGAATACAATTCCTGTCAGTTTTCAATGAATGTCATGTGAGAAAACAGGTTATTCATTCAGCACCTGATTTCTGCTCATTTTTATTTTTAACCACAGACAAGAGAGCAGGAAACGTGCCAACTTTCACTTTTTAATAAACAGTAAAAATAGTTAAAAAACAGATAAAAAATAAAAACGAAAAATAGCCCTCATCGTAATAAAGGCTTTTTAATAAAATCATTCAATCGCGATGAAATAACCGGGAATTCATTGCACCATTTTGGTTTATGACGCACCAATAAAGGGCCCGGGTATTTTATTTCATGCACTGCTTATCAACATGTCATACGACTACTTCCCCGCTGACCAGAATTATTTCAGCAAGCAACGCTGTCCGCAGCGGAATATCATCAATAATAATATGCTCGTCCCGGGCATGAATGCCGGAGCCTGTCGCACCCAGTCCGTCGAGCGTGGGGATACCCAGCGCCGACGTAAAATTACCGTCGCTGCCGCCGCCGACCGCTTTGCCTTTCAGCGTAATTCCCAGCCGTTCAGCAGCATGCTGCGCCTGCAAAAAAAGCGCTAAATTCTGCGGTGTCTGTTCCATTGGCGGGCGGGACATCCCGCCGGTGACCACCACCTGCGCACCGGCAAGATGCGGCTGGCAATCCTTGATGGCCGCTTCCACGCGCGCGGCCTCTGCCATATTGGTCACACGTAAATCCACACCCAGTACGGCATGATCGGCGACCACGTTAATTTTACCGCCACCGCTTGCCAGACCGACGTTGACCGTCGTGCCAGCCTCTGGGGCATTCAGGCTGTGAAGGGCTAAAATCTGATGCGCCATTTCCTCAATCGCGCTGATGCCATCTTCCGGATTGTTGCCCGCATGGGCCGAACGACCGGTGATTTTCACTTCAAACCTGCCGGATCCTTTACGGGCAATTTTGGCCTCATGGGTATGCGCCACGGCCGGTTCGGCCACCAGAACCCGTCCGGAATCAGCAGCACATTGTTCAATCCATTTACGCGATGACGGGCTGCCGAGTTCTTCATCCGAAGGACAAATAAACTGAATGCGATGTGGCGACAGCGCGCCGGTTTGTACCAGCGCCCGCACCGCCCAGATTGCCTGCACCAGCCCGCCTTTCATATCCAGCACACCGGGCCCATATAAACGGCCGTCTTTTTCCACCATCTCCAGCTCACCGCATTCCCACACAGTATCGAAATGGCCAAGAATACTGGTCACCTGCGGCCCGTTACCGACACTGAACAGCAGATGATTGCCGAGTTTTTCCTGCGGGCAAACCTGTGCCTGCACATCCAGCCGCTCCGCCATGATGCTTTGCAGTACGTCTCCGCAACGGTCAACCGCCACTTTATTCAGCGAAGGGGATTCGGCCTGAACCAGGCGCTTTATATCACTGAGGATCAGCGAGGCATGTTGTTGCAGATAGTCATACACGGTTGGCATGAAATTTCCCGATGTCTGTTTTGTCGTCAATTTTGATTATCTACAACCCATCACATAATATAAATGTCGTTTCAATGACTATATTGTTGCCTTTTGGTCAACAGAAACCGGGAACACCGATGAGCCAGATGTTTCACGAGAAGCAGATCAGTTATCTCTACGAGGTGGGGATCCAGGGTGGGATCCGCCGTGCGGCCGATATTCTGGGCGTCAACGCTTCGGTGATCAGCCGTCAGATCGCCCTGCTGGAACGCACACTGCAACTGCCCTTACTTGAACGCAGCGGACGCACAGTGGTGCTGACCGATGCCGGAAAACTGCTGGCGGATGATTTTTTTGAAAGCCGGATACGTCGCGAAAAACTGGAGCGGCATTTAAAAGATTTGCGCTATATGAAAGGCGGCGCAGTCACCATTCGCGTCGGTGCCGGACTGGTTGATACGTTTGTCGAGCACGTACTGAAAAACTTTGCGACATCTTATCCCAATGTTTTTGTGGAAATTGTCGCAGGGAATATGCAGGAAACCCTGGCGTCGATTGTCCAGGGTGAGGCCGATATGGCACTGGCGTTTGGCCCGATTGGTAACCCGGAACTGAAGCGACACAGTTTTCCGTGGGGGCCGATCTGCGCAGTGGTCAATCCGCAGCACCCGATCGCACATCTGAAAACAGTCTCGATCGAAGAACTGAACAAGCACCCGCTGATTTCGCTCAGTGAGACGTTTGGTTTGCAACGCCACATGAACGCGATGTTCCAGAGCAAAGGTTTTTTGTTCACTCCTGCCTACCGCTGTAACCTGTTCTCGACGGCCATGAGCCTGAGCATTTCAGGCATGGGGATTTCCTTTATGAGCGCACAGGCGGCAGGTGAACGCATCGAGCACGACATTCTGGTGGCGGTTCCCATTGATCACCCTATCGCCACCGAAGCCCAGTGCCATTTATTGCGCAATTCAGACCGGCGTTTCACGCCCGCAGCGCATCATTTATGGCAGTTACTGCTGAATTTTTTCCAGAAACAAAATGAGCGGTAAGGCGTTTTGCAGTGCATGACAATTAGATAGTTATGCGGTAAAATTTACATAAATATGCAAAATGTCTTTTACCCGACGCCGGTTTTGCGATATCAATATAGGCATTGAAACTTTTAGCAGACAGACCCCATTCATACAGGATTTAACCGATGACAACTATTCTCAAGCACCTTCCTATCAATCAGCGTGTGGGGATTGCATTCTCCGGCGGTTTGGACACCAGTGCAGCCCTGCTGTGGATGCAGAAAAAAGGGGCGATTCCTTATGCCTACACGGCCAATCTGGGTCAGCCTGATGAAGAAGATTACGATGCCATTCCGCGTAAAGCGATGGAGTACGGTGCAGAGAAAGCCCGCCTGATTGACTGCCGTAAACAACTGGTTGCAGAAGGGATTGCCGCCATTCAGTGTGGCGCATTCCATAACACTACGGCGGGCGTGACTTACTTCAATACCACGCCGCTGGGCCGTGCCGTGACCGGCACCATGCTGGTTGCCGCAATGAAAGAAGACGGCGTCAATATCTGGGGCGACGGCAGCACATATAAAGGTAACGACATTGAACGTTTCTACCGTTACGGTCTGCTGACCAATGCTGAACTGAAGATTTATAAGCCGTGGCTGGATACCGACTTTATCGATGAACTCGGTGGCCGTCATGAGATGTCCGAATTCATGATTCAGTCCGGTTTCGATTACAAAATGTCGACCGAGAAAGCCTACTCCACTGACTCCAACATGCTGGGCGCAACGCACGAAGCCAAAGATCTGGAATTCCTCGACTCCGGCGTCAAAATCGTTAACCCGATTATGGGCGTGAAATTCTGGGACGAGAATGTGGTCGTGAAAGCGGAAGAAGTCTCCATCCGTTTTGAGCGTGGTTATCCTGTCGCACTGAATGGCGTGACCTTTGACGACAGCGTGGAGCTGATGATGGAAGCCAACCGCATCGGCGGTCGTCATGGCTTGGGGATGAGCGACCAGATTGAAAACCGTATCATTGAAGCCAAAAGCCGTGGCATCTACGAAGCCCCGGGGATGGCGCTGCTGCACATCGCTTATGAGCGTCTGCTGACCGGTATCCATAACGAAGATACCATCGAGCAATACCATGCAAATGGCCGTGTACTGGGTCGTCTGCTGTATCAGGGCCGTTGGTTCGATCCGCAGGCTCTGATGCTGCGTGACTCCGCACAGCGTTGGGTCGCCAGCGAAATCACCGGTGAAGTGACTCTGGAACTGCGTCGCGGTAATGACTACACCATCATGAATACGGTATCTGAGAACCTGACTTACAAACCAGAGCGTCTGACC
This sequence comes from Rahnella sp. CG8, assembly GCF_023701875.1. Classification (NCBI taxonomy): domain Bacteria; kingdom Pseudomonadati; phylum Pseudomonadota; class Gammaproteobacteria; order Enterobacterales; family Yersiniaceae; genus Rahnella; species Rahnella sp. CG8. The sequence goes on along the minus strand of NZ_JABAED010000021.1, from coordinate 50,569 downwards.
ATGGAAAAAGGCGATTCGGTGTTCTCACCAGATGACCGTATTGGTCAGCTGACCATGCGGAACCTGGACATCACCGATACCCGCGAGAAGCTGCAAAACTACGTTGAGACAGGCTTGCTGACTTCTTCCGCCTCTACCGGTTTACCGCAGGTGGATAACAACAACCTGCCGCGCGGATTACAGGTAAAGAATAAGTAATTGCTGTTGGTTTAAACGAGCGGGCGGGATGATCATCATTACTCATACCCCGCCCGCTCAGTAATTAGTGCCTAATGACTTCGTGTACGGCGTTCTACTAACTGATGTGTTTTCGGGTCGTAATAACGGCTCGGCCAGATCACCGCAGGATGAACGCCAATCGCCTGACCAATCAGTATTTCCCCTTTCGGCCACGGACGTGAAAGCGCGTTCGATAACGTCGAAGAACTTAACCCCGCAGCCCGTGATACCGCCGCCAGTGTCGTACCCTTCTTGCGTAACGCCGCAATAATATCAGCCTGATGCCAGTCTTGATTATTCATGAGTTTGTGCTCCTGAGGTCAGGATCACAGGGGAATGGGGGAAAGGTAAAAAGGTGAATAACTGATACAGGTTCATTGAGAACTCCATCTAACTAAGCTGATGTTTTCGCACAACAGAAATTGTGCCGTTTCCAGTAGAGTTCGAGTTCTCACGCCCGGCTGCGAATTTTGCCGCAGCGACGCGACTATAGCGTAAAGCACGTGACTAAACCAAGTGGCTAAGAACAAAACTGAGGTGATGATTCCAGATAAATTTAATGGTTTGCAAGGAGTTGCAGAGATTGCAGGTGTGCTCCTCCTCCTGCGAAGGGGGAGGCTGGGTGGGGGTTTAGCAAACCATAAAACAGTCAATGTTTCCGCATTGCGATCTGACCTTAATACCCCACCCCAACCCTCCCCTTCGCAGGGGAGGGAGCTGATTTGCATCGACTTTTAGTTTTTGATTCAAAATTTGGATATGCAAAAACACCGCAGAGGAAATATGACTAAACCAAGTGGCTAAGAACGAAACTGAGGTGATGATTCCAGATAAATTTAATGGTTTGCAAGGAGTTGCAGGGATTGCAGGTGTGCTCCTCCCCCTGTGAAGGGGGAGGCCGGGAGGGGGTTTAGCAAACCATAAAATAGCAAAAACGTCTGCATTCCGATCTGCTCTTAATACCCCACCCCAACCCTCCCCCTTCGCAGGGGAGGGAGCTGATTTGCATCATTTTTAAACTTTTGAGTTCAAAATTTAGACATGCAGAAACGACGTACAGGAAATACGAATAATCGGGATTGGGTAGTGAATTTTTTGGGGTATTGAACAGATTTGAGGAAGAAGCTTTTGGAGCGGGTGAAGGGAATCGAACCCTCGTATAGAGCTTGGGAAGCTCTCGTTCTACCATTGAACTACACCCGCATCGGTGTGCGACTGGCATTATAACCGGTTACGACGGCGGAGCAAGACGTGATTGCGGATAAGCGCTGGAGTTTTAAGCAGTTAGCATATGCCGTGATCTGTGGCATGAAAAAGGGCGCCGGAGCGCCCTTTTGGTGTTTCTGAGGAAAACTTATTTCTGTGTCTGCGGACGCATTGCCGGGAACAGGATAACGTCGCGGATGGTGTGGCTGTTGGTGAACAGCATAACCATACGGTCGATACCAATACCCAGACCCGCAGTCGGTGGCAGGCCATGTTCCAGCGCTGTCACGTAGTCTTCGTCGTAGAACATCGCTTCGTCGTCGCCTGCATCTTTCGCAGAAACCTGATCAGCAAAGCGCTGTGCCTGGTCTTCTGCGTCGTTCAGCTCAGAGAAACCATTACCGATTTCACGGCCACCGATGAAGAACTCGAAACGGTCAGTGATTTCAGGGTTCACGTCATTACGGCGCGCCAGCGGAGAAACCTCTGCCGGGTACTCGGTAATGAAGGTTGGCTGGATCAGCTGTGCTTCGGCGGTTTCTTCGAAGATCTCGGTCACGATACGGCCCAGACCCCAGCTCTTCTCGATTTTGATACCGAGTGATTCTGCGATAGCGGTCGCTTTTGCCAGATCGTCGAGATCCGCAACGTTGGTTTCCGGACGGTATTTGCAAATCGCTTCACGCATGGTCAGCTTGGCGAATGGCTTGCCGAAATCGAAAGTCTGGTCGCCGTACTGCACAACGCTGCTGCCCAGAACAGATTCAGTCAGGGTGCGGAACAGAGTCTCGGTCAGAACAATCAGGTCTTTGTAATCCGCGTACGCCATGTAGAGTTCCATCATGGTGAACTCTGGGTTGTGACGCGGAGAAACGCCTTCGTTACGGAAGTTACGGTTGATTTCGAACACGCGATCGAAGCCACCGACAACCAGACGCTTCAGATACAGTTCCGGCGCGATACGCAGGTACATATCGATATCGAGCGCATTGTGGTGAGTGATGAACGGACGCGCCGCCGCGCCGCCAGGGATCACCTGCATCATCGGGGTTTCGACTTCCATGAAGCCGTTTTCCACCATAAAGCTGCGGATGCCAGACATGATCTGAGAACGGATTTTGAAGGTCTTACGGGAATCTTCGTTAGCGATCAGGTCGAGATAACGCTGACGGTAACGCGCTTCCTGATCCTGCAAGCCGTGGAATTTGTCCGGCAACGGACGCAGTGCTTTGGTCAGCAGACGCAGTTCAGAACAATGGATCGACAGTTCGCCGGTCTTGGTTTTGAACAGTTTACCGGTCGCACCCAGGATATCGCCCAGATCCCATTTCTTGAATTGCTCGTTGTAGATGCCTTCTGCGAGGTCATCACGCGCAACGTAAAGCTGGATACGGCCACCGACATCCTGCAGGGTCACGAAAGATGCCTTGCCCATAATACGGCGGGTCATCATACGGCCACCCACGGTGACTTCGATGTTTAATGCTTCCAGTTCTTCGTTGGTCTTTTCGCCATATTTCGCATGCAATTCATCAGAGATGCTGTCACGACGGAAATCGTTAGGGAAAGCGATACCGGATTCGCGCAGTAAAGCCAGCTTCTCACGACGAGATTTCAGCTCGTTGTTAAGATCTGGTACGTTTTCTGCGCTTTGCGCTGCTGGTTGTTGCTCAGACATTTTGGTTCCTCATAACCCGGCTTTCAAACTTGCCTCAATGAATTTATCCAGGTCGCCATCCAGTACGGCCTGCGTATTTCGCGTTTCGACACCCGTGCGTAAATCTTTGATACGGGAATCGTCCAGCACGTAAGAACGAATCTGGCTGCCCCAGCCGATGTCAGACTTGGTGTCTTCCAGCTGCTGCTTGTCCGCATTTTTCTTTTGCATCTCATACTCATAAAGCTTCGCACGCATCTGCTTCATGGCCTGATCTTTGTTTTTATGCTGGGAGCGGTCGTTCTGACACTGGGTCACAATGTTGGTCGGAAGGTGGGTAATACGTACCGCAGATTCCGTTTTGTTGACGTGCTGACCACCCGCACCGGACGCACGGTATACGTCGATACGCAGGTCGGCAGGGTTAATTTCGATTTCGATGTCGTCATCCACTTCCGGATACACAAACGCGGAACTGAACGAGGTATGGCGACGACCGCCGGAATCAAACGGGCTTTTACGCACCAGGCGATGAACGCCGGTTTCCGTACGCAGCCAGCCAAACGCATAATCACCGATGATCTTGATAGTCGCGGATTTCAGGCCAGCGACTTCACCGTCAGATTCTTCAATAACTTCAGTTTTGAAACCTTTGGCTTCTGCCCAACGCAAATACATACGCAGCAACATGCTCGCCCAGTCCTGTGCTTCCGTACCACCGGAACCAGCCTGGATATCGAGATAGCAGCTCGCGCTGTCGTATTCACCGGAGAACATGCGGCGGAATTCAAGCTGTTCCAGTTTGGCGGTCAGTACGTCGAGTTCGGCAACCGTTTCATTGAAAGTGTCTTCATCGTCGGCTTCTACCGCCAGTTCCAGCAGGCCGGTCACATCTTCCGCGCCCTGCAACAACTCATCGATGGTTTCAACAATAGCTTCCAGTGAGGAACGTTCTTTGCCCAGCGCCTGCGCGCGTTCTGGCTCGTTCCAGACGTCCGGCTGTTCCAGCTCGGCGTTTACTTCTTCGAGGCGTTCTTTCTTGGCATCATAGTCAAAGATACCCCCGAAGAACGACTGTCCGCTCGGACAGGTCCTGAATGCGGTTTTTAACCGGATTAATTTCAAACATGATTTTTCGCGTCTTACGTTAGATTCGGAGTTGGCCCAATGCCATTCGAACCGCAGATTCTAACGGAATTAGCGGTCTTTTTATAGCAAGGAGCCGTTTTTTTGCAGGGTTTATTACCGGCGTAAATCGCTTATTTCGGCCATAAATGTTCGATAATCAACTGAACGCTGCGATTTCCCCGAAATTCATTGATATCCAGCCGGTAGGCCAGTTGCACTTCGCGGATGCTGCTGTCCGGCCAGAAAGTCGGATCGATATTAAAAGCAATACCATCGAGCAACGGACCGCCGCCGACGGGTTCAATCATCAGCTTGAGGTGACGCTCTTTCAGCAGTTTCTGTTGCAGGATACGGAACCTGCCGTCAAAGGTCGGTTCCGGGAACGCCTGTCCCCACGGGCCGCCGTCGCGCAGCATTTCAGCCGTATCAATCGTCAGTTCACGCGCCGACAGCTCGCCCTCCGACCAGACCACCCCTTCCAGATGCGAAGGATCCAGCCATTCACCGACCAGTGCAGCGAAACGATCACGAAATTCGTCGAACTTGCTCTCTTCCAGCGACAAACCGGCTGCCATCGCGTGTCCACCGAATTTCATCATCAGACCGGGATTAAGCGTATCGAGACGTTCCAGCGCATCGCGCATATGCAATCCGGCAATCGAACGACCGGACCCTTTCAGAATGCCTTCACCCGCCGGTGCGAACGCAATCACCGGGCGATTAAAACGCTCTTTCAGACGTGATGCCAGAATGCCGACCACCCCCTGATGCCACTCAGGATGATACATCGCCAGCCCGAACGGCAGCGCGTCGGTACTGCTTTCCAGCTTGTCACACAGCGCCAGCGCTTCGACCTGCATGCCCTGCTCTATCTCACGGCGGGTCTGATTCAGCGCATCCAGATCGCTTGCCAGCGCACGCGCCTGACCGATGTCTTCACTGAGTAACAGCGCCACGCCAACCGACATATCATCAAGACGTCCGGCGGCATTCAGCCGTGGTCCAAGCGCAAAACCTAAATCACTGGCGCACAGCGTACGGGCTTCTCGCCCGGCCACTTCCAGCAACGCGCGGATCCCCGCACGGCATTTTCCGGCACGAATGCGGTTCAGCCCCTGATACACCATGATGCGATTGTTGGTATCAAGCGGCACGACATCCGCTACCGTGCCGAGCGCCACCAGATCCAGATGCTCCGCGAGATTGGGGATCGCCAGACCGTTTTGTTCAAACCAGCCACTTTCGCGTAATGCACTGCGCAGCGCCAGCATCAGATAAAACGCCACACCGACACCCGCCAGCGATTTGGACGGAAACTCGCAACCGACCAGATTCGGGTTAATGATCGCTTCGGCATCCGGCAATATTTCGCCCGGCAAGTGGTGATCGGTGATCAGCACCTGAATGCCTTTTTCATGGGCGAGCGTCACGCCCGCGTGAGAAGAAATGCCGTTATCGACGGTGAGGATCAACTCTGCACCGCGCGACGCCGCCTGTTCAACCACTTCCGGGCTGAGACCATAACCGTCTTCAAAACGGTTCGGCACCAGATAATCCAGATTACCGCAGCCCATGCTGCGCAAGGAAAGCAACGTCAGCGCCGTACTGGTCGCGCCATCGGCATCGAAGTCGCCAACGATAATTATGCGCAGACGCTCAGCCAGCGCTTTTTGCAGCAAGGCAACGGCAGTATCAATGCCATCAAGCTGCTGATAAGGCAGCATACCGCGCACGCCGCGCTCCAGCTCCTGGCTTTGTGTCACACCGCGGGCGAGATACAGCCGGCGTAACAGCGGGGAGAGTTCGGCGGGAAGATCCACGCCAGTCGCCGCCTCACGACGGCGAAGTTGAGTCTGCAAGGTCACGAAAAATCAACCACCGGTTTTATGTGAAGGATCCTGCTGGTCGAGCATGGCAGCCATTTCTTTCGGCGGCTGATAACCAGGGATCAAAGTTCCGTCTGCCAGCACGATGGCCGGAGTGCCTGTCACGCCGAACTGAACGCCCAGCTCAAATTGCTTCGCAATATCACTGGTTTTACAGGTTGCTGGCGTGATGTCATCGCCGCGCATTGCCGCATCAAAGTTGGTTTTGCGGTTGCCTGTACACCAGATAGATTGCATGTCTTTCTCGGTTTTGGAATTCAGCCCCTGACGCGGGAAGGCCAGATAACGGATGGTTATGCCAAGATCGTTATAGTCCTGTATCTGCTGGTGCAGCTTGTGGCAATAGCCGCAGGTGATATCGGTAAACACCGTGATCACATGCTTTTCGTTTTTGGCTTTATAAATGATCATCTCGTTTTGTAACGCATCCATCTTCTTCACCAGCGCTTTGTTGGTGACGTTAACCGGATGGCTGCCGCTGACATCATACAGCGGGCCTTGCAAAACGTGTTTGCCGTCGTCGGTAATGTAAAGGGTGCCGCTGTCGGTAGAAACCGCACTCAGGCCGGTTACCGGCGAAGGCTGGATGTCGGCATGGCTCATGCCCAGTTTGCCCAGCGTGGCTTTGATTGCTGCTTCATCAGCATGGACCGCGGAGCTCATACACGCAGCCAGAAGTGTCAGCAGCATTAAACCTTTTTTCATCATGTCGTCCTTTTTCTCCGGCCTGTTATGCACGGGGATGATGTTGTTGATGTAGCAGTTTGAGTCGTTCAGTCGCTACATGGGTATAGATTTGTGTGGTCGATAAGTCACTGTGACCTAACAACATTTGCACGACGCGCAGATCCGCACCGTGATTCAATAAGTGGGTGGCGAAAGCGTGGCGCAGAACGTGGGGAGACAACCGCTCTGCATCAATGCCCGCAAGAATCGCATAGTGTTTGATGCGATGCCAGAACGTCTGGCGTGTCATTTGCTGCGCCCGGTTGCTGGGGAACACGATATCCAGCGATTGTCCGTTCAGCAGCCACGGCCTGCCGTGTTCGAAATAATTTTCGATCCAGTACACGGCTTCTTCGCCCATCGGCACCAGCCGTTCTTTGTTGCCTTTACCGATAACCCGCACCACACCCTGGCGCAGGCTCAGATCACTGAGCGTCAGCCCGACCAGTTCCGAAACACGCAAACCGGTGGCGTAAAGCAGCTCCAGCATGGCTTTATCGCGCAGTTCAAGAGGCACATCGACACTCGGTGACGCCAGCAATGCGTCTACCTGCGCCTCACTGAGATCTTTCGGCAGGCGTTGCGGTAATTTAGGCGAAGACAACAGCGCGGTCGGGTCATCCTGACGCACGGACTCACGGTTCATGTACTGAAAGAGGCGACGCATCGCGCTAAGCAACCGTGCTGAGCTGGTGGCTTTGTATCCGCCCTCAATGCGCTCGGAGAGGAACAACTGTAAATCTTCGGCGCTGACATGCAGGAGATCGGTATTGTTATGATGCAGCCAGCCCAGCAATGATTTCAGATCCTGACGGTAGGATGACAGCGTATTTTCCGCGAGATTGCGCTCGATCCAGAGCATATCCAGAAACTGCTCAGTCAGGCTCTGATCGGCCTCATTAACCGCTGGTGTCACCGGCTCAGGCGTAACATCCTGAGGATTCGCATTATCTTGTTTTGGCATCCCGACTCCTCTTACTCACGACGGCCATTATGCCTTTCATGCGCCCAAATCTGCTACACTGGCTGCCATTCGTATTCTGATAACGTTATGGCAGCAAGTATGAAGATCGGACTTTTCTACGGTTCCAGCACCTGTTATACCGAAATGGCAGCGGAAAAAATCCGCGATATTTTGGGCGAAGAACTGGTTGATTTGCATAACATAAAAGATGTTGATCCCGACAGAATGGAAGATTACAACATCCTGATCCTGGGCATCCCGACATGGGATTTTGGCGAAATCCAGGAAGACTGGGAAGCGGTCTGGAATCAACTCCCAACGCTGAAACTACGCGGCAAAATCGTCGCCATGTACGGCATGGGCGACCAACTCGGCTACGGCGAATGGTTCCTTGACGCGCTCGGCATGCTTTATCATCAGCTGGTTCCCCTTGGTGTGCATTTCATTGGTTTCTGGCCGACAGAAGGCTTTGAGTTTACCAGCCCGAAACCGCTGAGTGCGGACGGCAAGCATTTCGTCGGGCTGGCTCTGGATGATGTGAACCAGTTCGATCTCACCGAAGAGCGCCTGCAACAATGGTGCGAACAGATCCTGCTGGAAATGGACGCCCTGCTTTAACGCAGCATAAGAACACGGCGTCAGCCTTCCATGGACATGCCCCTCTCAGCCCGGTTTTACCGGGCTACGCGGAGTGCCACTGAGCAATATCTGTCGCAACCGCCGCCACTCTTCCAGACTCATGCTGTCCGACGCCAGCCATAACCGCTGCCTTGAACTGCGCATCGCCTGCGCCAGCCCGCCTTTACGTTTTTCGCGACGAAGCGAGAGCAGTACGCCGTGGCTTATCATCCATACCGGCTGTTTAATCTGCCATTCATGGCCGCGCCATAAAAGACGGTTATCCTCGAGCAGGATCATTTCACCTGTGCGTGCTGTAATACGCCGCTGGCTGCGGATGCATTCAAACAACACCAGCAAAAGCAACGTCATCCATACCGGCCAGTAACCCGCAGGCCAGGGTGCCAGCAAAATCAGCAACATCACTGCACCGTAACATCCCAGTGAAATAAGCTGACTGCGCCAGGACACCCTGAGATCACATCGCCACAGGGCCACGGGCTTTGTTTCGAGTCTGAATAAGGGCGACCATACGCTGCAATTCGGTGTCTTTCGGTTCGCCGTGATTCATCAGCCAGTTGAACAGATCCGGATCATCACAGGTCAGCAAGCGGACAAATACTTCTTTATCGGTCTCGCTCAGCGAATCATATTCATATTCGAAGAACGGCATGATGGAGATATCCAGCTCGCGCATGCCACGACGGCAGGCCCAGTGAACGCGGGAACGATTATTAATATCCAGTTGGTTTTTGCTTTCCATAACAAGACTCTTTTTTAGGATACAGAATGAGAATTCTTTTATATAGAAAGCGATTCTAACAGCCCGTTGCGCAGGGGCGTAACTTTTCAGTGCCCTGTTTTGTCAATCTCTGTGATGTGCTGGAAAACCTGATGCAAACCTGTCGTTTGTCTTACATTCTCTGGAAGGCGTCCTGGAAAAGGCACCAATAACTGTTTTCAAAGCGGATGGGCTCTTTTACCATGGGGCATCAGTCACATTTCATTGACCGGGATTAGAAAATGGCTAACGAATTTCCCTTTCCACCGCAAAAACCTTCAGCGTCTTCGCACCTGCCGCTGACATTGATTTCACTGGAAGACTGGGCACTGGTGACCATGACCGGCGCAGACACCGTGAAATACCTGCAAGGCCAGGTCACTGCGGATGTCGATGCGCTGGCCGCCGATCAGCATATTCTCTGTGCGCACTGTGATGCGAAAGGGAAAATGTGGAGTAATTTGCGCCTGTTCAAGCGTGGCGATGGTATGGCGTTTATTGAACGCCGCAATTTGCGTGACACACAGCTTACAGAAATCAAAAAGTACGCCGTATTTTCTAAAGTGACGTTCACTGCCGATGATGATGTGGTGTTACTCGGTGTGGCAGGTTTTCAGGCCAGTGCTGCTCTGACCGGGCTTTTTTCAACCTTGCCAACGGCTGAACAGCAGGTCGTACAACAAGATGAAACCACACTGCTGCATTTCTCCCTGCCAGCCGAACGTTATCTGATTGTCACCAGCCCGGAAAAAGCCCGTCAGGTGGTGGAAGAACTGGGTGAACAGGCACAACGCAACGACAGCCAGCAATGGCTGGCGCTGGATATCGAAGCCGGGTTCCCGGTGATTGATACCGCCAACGCCGTGCAATTTATCCCGCAGGCCACCAATATTCATGCGCTCGATGGCATCAGCTTTACCAAAGGCTGCTACGCCGGGCAGGAAATGGTGGCGCGAGCAAAATACCGCGGTGCGAACAAACGTGCATTGTACTGGCTGGCAGGCAAAGCGAGCAAAGTGCCTGCCCCGGCGGACGATCTCGAACTGCAACTGGGTGAAAACTGGCGCCGGACCGGCACCGTTCTGGCAGCCGTTCAGCTCAGCGACGGCACGCTTTGGGTTCAGGCCGTGCTGAATAACGATCTGGAAGCCGATGCCAGTCTGCGGGTGCGCGATGACGCGACCAGCCAGTTGAGCATTCAGCCGCTGCCGTATTCGCTGGAAGAAAAGAAGTAACTTTCAACCTATTGCCGCCTTCCTGATATGAAGGCGGTGATTATAAATTTACTCGTGAAGGTGTTTGCCTTTCGCATTCAGCAAATCCACATACGCCTGATCCACCAGTTCCTGGCGGTCAATCCCCAACCTTTCCAGTAAGTCTTCTGCAATGACAATGCCCTGCTCAGGCGTTTCATCATCCGCAAGCACAACCTCGAATTCCAGATAATCGCCCAGCCCTTTTACCCTGTCGAGATGCAGACGGGTTTGTCCGATCATAAAAAGAGTCCTCTGTTTGATGACCCGTCCGGCAGCGCCATAGGCCAGCGTCAGAGTTTCGCGCAGACTGTCAGGATCATGCGTTTCTGAAAGTGTGTAGAAGCTGGTTTTCGGTCCCGCCTTGTCAGGACGCTGATAGAAAATCAGCTCGCCGCGATCAGGCGCTAATGTGCGCAATTTCAGGCGTCCGTGCGGACACACGAAAAAAGTGTCGTCCTGCTCAATGATGTCCGGCAATCCATCGGAAAGCAGCGCGATTTTTTCATACAGCGCAGAGAAATCATCTACTCTGGCTTTGATCTCAATGTTTCTGGCCATCTTTCACTCCTTAAAAGTTCATGCTTTTTATACTGATTCAATGAACATGGAGTGACCTTACAGTGACATTATGTTGAACCGCAAGGGAGTTTGATCTCGCGCGTTAAATCGCCAATCAGGTGCTGCAAAAACAGGTCAGGATGCTAACCTGAATTCAGTTTTTGGAAAATTGAGGGAACGATAATGACCAAAATAGTCACACTCACACTGGCACCTTCGCTCGACAGTGCCACTCTCACCCCTAAGATTTACCCGGAAGGTAAATTGCGTTGTACGGCCCCCGTGTTCGAACCCGGCGGCGGCGGTATTAATGTAGCGCGTGCCATTGTTTATCTGGGCGGCCAGGCTACCGCATTATTTCCGACGGGAGGCCCGACAGGTGCACATCTGGTTCAGTTGCTGCGCGACGAGGGGATCACCACAGACACACTGGAAACCCAGGACTGGACCCGCCAGAACCTGCACGTTCACACCGAAAATACCGGCGAACAGTATCGTTTCGTGATGCCGGGCGCGCGACTTACGGAGGCTGAATTTGCGGGCCTTAGCGCGAAAATCGAAAAGATCCCAGCCGGCTCAATACTGGTCATCAGCGGCAGTTTGCCACCGGGCACGCACATTACGGCACTGACAGAGTTAATCAGGAAAGCGCAGAAAGCCGGTTTACGCTGCATTCTTGACAGTTCGGGTGATGCACTGGCCGCAGGCCTGAAGCTCGGCGGGCTGGCGCTGGTCAAACCGAACCAGAATGAACTGGCCGCGCTGGTCGGGCATTCTCTGGAAAATCCGGGGGATGTTCTGGCTGCAGCTCAGCAAATTATCCGTGACGGTGGTGCTGAACGCGTGGTCGTTTCACTGGGGCCGCAGGGTGCGCTGGCCGTGGACGCGAACAGCTCATTCCAGGTTGTCCCGCCGCCGGTGAAAAAAATGAGTACCGTTGGCGCAGGTGACAGCATGGTCGGCGCGATGACCCTCAAACTGGCCGAAGGGGCTGATTTACTCGACATGGTTCGCTTTGGCGTGGCCGCCGGTAGCGCGGCAACACTCAATATCGGTACGCGTCTGTGCTCGGATAAAGATACTCAGCAAATTTATCAGTATCTGTGCCAGCAAACACCGGCTCATTAGGGCCAAACCCCGCTTCGTGAAGGCTCAGCACCTTCACGAAGCGAAAATTCTTTGTCACTCCTTCACGTATTTACCCTGATTAGCAGATAAACTCGCAGCATCGGGTGTTGCATGCACCTTTCACATCACGCCAGAAAAGGCCGGAGGCCAGAGTCCAGAATGATATGGATTATGCTTGCTGCAATTGTTGTGGTTTTTATTGTGGGTTATTGGTTTATGACAGCAGATACCCGTAAAGCGAATGATTCTCTCGCCAGTCTGTTGAAAATAAAGCCGGTTTATATCGATTCCATGTTGCTGGAAATGGGTAAACGTCAAAGCCAGATGTTTATCCGCTCAATCAGCGGTGGCTATGCTGAAGAAATCCGCAAAGCTGCTTATGTTGTTTTTATTTATCAGACGTTTATTAAAGATCCCTCGGAAGAGAATATCGTCCGCTGGCGAAACATTTTAGTGCGCGCGCATCTGCCGCCACAGTTAAGCAGCGAACACGCCGAGCTGGCGCTGTTCTATTTTGCCGAACTGGATATCGAACCCTTCGAGCTGGCGCAGTTTCGCCGCGACTACAACGAAACCTATAACCAAATCCATCTGGTTTAACGTTCCGGTTCGCCTCAGAAATGGCCCTTATTCGGGCCATTTTCTTTTCTGCTGCATTGAAAAAGCAATCTCAGTCAGGACAACCCCTCACACGGCGGGCAAAGTAAACGCCATGAAGGAGAGGAAATGAATCACGACAAAAGCCAGCTTTATCAGCGACGTTTTCAGCAGGTATTTACCTATATAGAACAGCATCTGGACAGTCCGATGACCGTGGAGCAACTAAGTGAAGTCGCCTGTTTCTCACGTTTTCACTTTCACCGGCAGTTCAGCCAGTTCTGTGGGGTCAGCGTCAGCCGCTACATCACGCTGATGCGCCTGAAACGCGCCTCGTTCCGGCTGGTACAAAACCCGCACGAGAAGGTGATTGGTATCGCGCTGGATGCCGGATTTGAAAATCCGGAGTCGTTTTCCCGTGCCTTCAGGAACACTTTTGGCCTGAGCCCCAGCGAGTTTCGCAAAAATCCTGTCTGGGTCGACTGGCATGTGCATTTTCAATTTCCCGGCAGGGAAAATCAGCAGAGGCTGGAAAATATGGAAGTCAAAATCATTGAAGTGGAACCCATGCAGGTCGCGGTGCTGGAACATCTCGGGGATCCGATGCGGGTGAGCAATACGGTCGCAACGTTTATCGAATGGCGCAAAGCTTCCGGGCTTTCGGATTACACACAGCGCGGCACTTACGGTATTCCGTATAACGATCCGCTGGTCACGCCGGGCGAGGAATTCCGCTTCGATGTCTGCGGCGAACTTAACCCGCAGGCTAATGGCACCGTGCCGGAAAATCCGCAGGGAGTGATCGGCAAAACGCTGCCGGGTGGACGTTGCGCGGTGGTTCGACACGTCGGAGCGTATGACCGGATAAGTGACAGTGTTTATTATCTTTATCGCGAATGGTTGCCGCACAGCGGAGAGGAATTACGGGATTTTCCGGTTTATTTCCGCTACCTGCATCTTGATCAGGAATTACCGGAGCATGCGCAGCAAACCGATATTTTGTTGCCGCTGAAATGAGATAAAAACCTGAGGAAACAGCGCTGGTGAAATCAGCGCTGTCTGTTTCTGTTCCGTCGCCGGATTATCTGAACACGTTGTCCAGATAGCTCGCCAGGATCTGGCGTGAACTGAAACCATGGCAAATGCCATAGTAAGTTTCATTGTCGCTGGAGACATCCAGCGGGAAATTCTTGTAGGCTTCACTGCTGCGAAACGATGCTGTGGGTTCAGCAAAACGCTCACTGCGCTCTTTCAGCGCCGGGTGTATTACCAGGGCAGTCCGGCCAAACCGCGCTTCCCGGTTTACATACACATAATGCTCGCCCCGGCGGTAACCGTAAGCTTTATCATCAATAAAATCACGTTCAAACCCTGAGGTTTCTAAAACACGTGCCACTTCATCTGGCCGTAAATACATGGTTGCTCCTCGCTTCTTTAACCGCAAGGCGACCTTACCGCAATAACTCTGCCAGACAATGCGTTTATCCCCGATTTCGGCGTATTTAGGATTTATCTAAATGCCTTAACCCTGCAATTTGAAGGGCTATTCAGCAGGAGATTGCCGCGAAGTTTTTACCCATAATCTGAGGGTCAGCAGCCAGGCAATCACCACCATAAATGCCGCCGCAAGATAAATAGACGGCGTCCCAAAATGCGAAATAATCAGCCCGGCTACCGGTCCGGTAATACCGAGCCCGAGATCCAGAAAGGCGGAATACAGCCCCAGCGCCGTGCCCTGATTTTGTGGCGGTACCTGTTTTACCGCTTCCACACCCAGCGCAGGGAAAATCAGCGAGAAGCCGGAACCGGTAAGAAAGGCGCCCAGTTGCACCGACAACGGATCGAGTCCCAGCCAGATCATCAGTAACCCTGCGACTTCAAACACAAAGGACACCAGTGAGACCCGCAGGCCGCCGAACCGGTTAATCATGTTGCCGAAGACGAGGCGCGCACCGACAAATCCGAGGCTGAATAAGGTGAGCGTGAATGCCGCGCCGCTCCAGCCTTTATCAGCGTAGTAAAGGGTAATAAAGGTGGCGATAACGCCGAACCCGATGGTGCCGAATCCCAGCCCGAGGCCATACAGCCAGATGCGCCCGACCACCGCTTTGAATGCAATCCGCTTACCGGCGGTGACGGAAATCGCGGCTTTCATGCTGGCCAGTATGGCGGCAAACGCGGCAGCGACGATAATCAGTACCGCCACCCCCATCAGCCCGTAAGCATGGTTGAGTAACACGCCGAGCGGCGCACCGACGGCCATTGCGCCGTAAGTCGCCACACCATTCCAGGAAATCACGCGTGCAGTATGTTTCGCGCCTACCGCACCAATTCCCCACAGCGTAGTTCCGGTGCTGCCGAAGCTTTCACCGACACCCAGAAAGATGCGGCCAACACAGAGCATCAGCAGACTCGCCAGCGGAAACGCCGAAAACCAAAACGCCATCGCGTAAAAAATACCGCTGATCCCGCAGCAAATAAGGCCAAAAATGACCACCCGTTTCGGGCCAAGGAGATCGGCATATCGCCCGGCGTGCGGCCGGCTGATGAGCGTCGAGAAATACTGAACACTGATCACCAGCCCCGCCAGCACCGAGTTATATCCCAGCGTGTTATGCACAAAGCCCGGCAACACCGCGAGCGGCAAACCAATGGTCAGATAAACAACGAAAGTGAACAGCATGAACGACAAAATGCGTTTGTTGAGCAGAGCGTTAGAACGCAATGTACTTAAAGACATGGGCGGACCCGAAAATGAGATCACTGAGAGTGGAATAAACAGTATAAACAGGTTTGGCCTTCAAAACGGGCTAAAAATGTTATCGGCTGTAACGCGGATTTTGTTTTGCAGAGAAATCTGAGCCGCATCACGCCAGCCCTCGTCCCACCTGACTTCTGACACAGTGCCATGGCCTGAAAAGGTCCGAAATCATAGACATTTGTCCTTAAAGAACCATCCGGTACAACATTATGGTCTATGCTTAATACAACAGTCACACAAGGAGAGACGGAATGTTTAAGAGAACAGATAAAGTAGAAAAAAATATCGATCAGGACGTAACCCTGCTGGCGGACACGCTGGATGAAGTGCTTCAGTCTGCAGGTGATAAATCCAAGGATGAATTGGATAAAATCCGCAGCAAAGCACAGGGTGTATTGCGTGAAACCCGTGCGCGTTTCAACAGCGAAAAATTAAGTCAGCAGGCACGCGATGCGGCGGCCACTGCCAATGATTATGTGAAAGATAATCCGTGGTATGGCGTCGGTGCCGGTGCCGCAATCGGTATTGTTATCGGTGTTCTTTTGGGACGCCGCTAACGTAAAAGGCAATTTGCGATGTTTCACTCCTGTGTCGGGAATATGGCTTAAAAACCTGAAACATCCGCGTGGCTCCCTCATTGCCGCGCGATTGCTAAAAAAAGACGACGGAGCCTCCGGGCTCCGTTTTCTATTTTTGGATCCCTTTAACGTTAAAAATGAACGCGAAAACTCTTTGACTGACAGGATTTAAACGTCCCCAGGTCACCTTTTTTATGTTGAGAAGATGCCTGCGTTTCATCGCCACGGCTGATGCTGATAGCTGACTCCGGCCATCAGGTTGCCAGACGTGAGCAGCCACTCATCGCGCGCCGGAGAATAGTCATATTCATCGCCATCATCCGAGCCGTTTTCCAGCTCCAGTACCTGCTGATAGCGGCGAATGCCGCACTGATCAGCGGCTGTTTTCAAGCACTGCCGCCAGCCGCTGCACCAGCCCGTCCGCCTGTTGCTGCGAACTGATATTCACAAATCCCATCAACAGGCCGTTCGGACGTAAAGCCTCGCCCCTCACGTGGCGCTCAACCTGCCAGTCGGACAGCGCCTGCACTGCCAGCCCCTGTTCACGGGCATTTGTGGCGATCAGCGCATCGTCCAGTGTGGCATTCAGTGTGGTGCAAAGCTGGATCCCGCCGACCTGCTGGCTCACACGTAATATGTCCGCCGGAAACGCCGCCGTCAGCGCCTTTTCCAGATAGCCGCGCCGCTCAGCGTAAAGCTGACGCATCCGTTTCAGATGCCGGTAGAAATGCCCCTGCTCGATAAATTCCGCGATACTGCTTTGCACCAAAGGCGGCGTTCCGCAAATTCGCAGCGGGCAATACGCTTCGATTTTTTCCACCAGACTGTCCGGCACCACGACATATCCACAGCGAAGCGCCGGAAACATCACTTTGCTGAATGTTCCCGCGTAAATCACCCTTCCCTGCGTATCGAGGCTTTTCAGCGAAGGCAAAGGCTGGCCGTGATAGCGGAACTCGCTGTCGTAATCATCTTCGATAATCCACGCCTGTTGCTGCGCTGCCCAATCCAGCAAGGCCATACGCCGCGCTAAACTCATGGTCACACCGGTCGGACTTTGATGAGCGGGCGTCACCACGGCAAATCGTGCGTTCGCAAACTGCGCCACCGCCTGCGGAACATTCATGCCTTCATCATCAACATTCACCGCCATCGGCGTGGCGCCGGCGGCACGGAAAAATGCCTGCGTGACCGGATAACCCGGGTCTTCCAGCCAGACGCCGTCGCCCGGTTGCAGCAGGCTGCCGATGATCAAATCCAGCACCGGCGCATAGCCGCCGCAAATAAATATCTGTTCAGGACGGCAGGTAAATCCGCGGGAAAGTTGCAGATAACGGGCGACGGCGTGGCGTAAAACGTCCGTCCCTGCCAGCGGCGGATGGCCTAAATCATTCATGCTGGTGTGACGAATTTGCCGTGAAACAATGCGCGACCAGATCGCACGCGGGAACGCATCCAGTGCCGGAAGCCCGAGCTGGAAAGGCAGGGAAGAAACGGAAGGTAACATCGGGTTGACGGGTTTACGCCCGGCATCTTCTCTGACCGGCGAGGGTGCGGGGGCGGATAAACTTTCCGGCGCGCTGACTACCGTTCCGGCCTGTGCGCGGCTTTGCAGAAAGCCTTCCGCCATCAGCAAGCCATAGGCATTTTCAACCGTGGCGCGTGCCACGCCGAGTTCGCTGGCCAGCGCCCGCACCGACGGCACACGGCTGCCGCGTTTAAGCTGTCCTGCCATGATCGCCTGTTTCACCCGCTGATAAATCTGCCGGTAAAGCGGTGCTTTGTGTCGGGGATCGAGATGAAAGGCAAGGTCGAAGCGGTTCATTCATGACCTGCTTAAAGAGACATTTTATGGCCCTGTAGTATAGACCATACGCAGCGTAAAGTAGCGGTCATTGAGACGCACCCTGCGTCGCTGTTTAGCCCGAAACGCCCAGAGGAAATCATCATGACTGCACTTCGCCTGCCTTACTATTCCCTGTCTTCTTCGGTGATGGAACCGATGAAAGCCGCGCTCGGCGCACTGGAAAACGGTCCGCTGGATAACGTGATTATCGAGCTGGCGTTCCTGCGTGTGTCACAAATTAACGGCTGCGCCTATTGCCTGGATATGCATTCCAAAGCGTTGCGTAAAATGGAAGTCGCGCAGACCAAACTGGATCAGCTGGCGGGCTGGCAGGTCAGCCACGTGTATTCTGAGCGTGAACGTGCCGCACTGGCGTGGGCCGAATCACTGACATTCGTTGCCGCTACCGGCGCACCGGACAACGCCTTTGAGCCGCTGAAAGCGCAATTCAGCGACGTGGAAATCTCGGAACTGACCTTCGCCATCGGTCTGATGAATGCGTTTAACCGCCTCGCGGTGGGTATGCGCCAGTAATTTGACCGCTTAAAAAACGAACTGAAAAAAGTTTTTCCTCGCCAGCCCGCTTCCTGCGGGCTTTGCCGCTTTTGCAATAAGCAAATTTAGAAAATCTACATATTGTGTGGTTGAAAATCCAAATCACTACATCTAGTATTCAGTTCATCGGGACGCCACGATGGCACCGACTCTCGCGCCTTTCCCCGGCTGAAGCAGCCGCACAGCGGTAAGGCAAAAATTGTCTCTGATTTCTTACAAGATGGAAATACGAATCATGAGCATTATTATTTACAGTAAACCAGACTGTGTCCAGTGCAACGCGACCTACCGTGCATTAGATAAACAAGGCATCGCTTACGAAGTTGTGGATTTGACTCAGGATGAGCAGGCGCTCGGCCAGGTTCGTGCGATGGGCTATCAGCAGGTTCCGGTGATTGTGGCCGGTGACGATCACTGGTCTGGTTTCCGTCCGGACAAAATCAGCGCCCTGCGCCAGCTCCAGAACGCGTTCTGAGGGCTGGCGGATGAATCCGTTGGTCTATTTTTCCAGCAGTTCAGAAAACACCCATCGTTTCGTCGGCAGAACAGGATTGCCGGCGATCCGTATCCCGGTAGATCGTCAGCCTGAAAAATTGCGTGTGGACTTACCGTATATTCTGGTGGTGCCGAGCTACGGCGGCGGTTCGGCCAAAGGCGCGGTGCCGACACAAGTGATCCGTTTTCTGAACGACGAACATAACCGTTCACTCATCCGCGGCGTTATCGCCGCCGGAAACACCAACTTCGGCGCAGCGTATTGTATTGCCGGCGATATTATTTCCCAAAAGTGTCAGGTGCCTTACCTGTACCGTTTTGAGTTGCTGGGAACGCCGGAAGACGTTGCAAAGGTCAGACAGGGAGTAACAGAATTTTGGCAGCGACAGAACTAGCAATCACCGACCCCGGCACCCGCGGCCCGGACTATCACGCGCTTAACGCGATGCTGAATCTGTTCGACGCTAACGGCCAGATCCAGTTTGATAAAGACCGCCTGGCCGCGCGCCAATACTTCCTGCAACACGTTAATCAGAACACGGTGTTTTTCCACAATCTGGCGGAGAAACTGCGTTATCTGGTGGAAGAAGGCTATTACGAAGCCGCCGTGCTGGATCAGTACGCTTTTGACGATATTAAAGCGTTATTCAAACAGGCTTACGCCAAAAAATTCCGCTTCCAGACGTTTCTGGGCGCGTTCAAGTATTACACCAGCTACACGCTGAAAACCTTCGACGGCAAACGCTACCTTGAACGTTATGAAGATCGCGTGTGCATGGTGGCATTGACGCTGGCGCGCGGCGACATTCAGCTCGCCGGGCATTTTGTCGATGAGATCATCTCCGGCCGTTTCCAGCCTGCCACGCCGACGTTCCTTAACTGCGGCAAAAAACAGCGCGGTGAGCTGGTGTCGTGCTTCCTGCTGCGCATTGAAGACAACATGGAATCCATCGGTCGCTCGGTGAACTCGGCGCTGCAACTTTCCAAACGCGGCGGCGGTGTGGCGTTTATGCTGACCAACATTCGTGAAGTGGGCGCGCCGATTAAGCGCATCGAAAATCAGTCTTCCGGCGTTATTCCGATCATGAAGATGCTGGAAGATGCCTTCTCTTACGCCAACCAGCTCGGTGCGCGCCAGGGCGCGGGGGCGGTCTATCTGAACGCCCATCACCCGGATATTCTGCGTTTCCTCGATACTAAGCGCGAAAACGCCGACGAAAAAATTCGTATTAAAACGCTGTCTCTGGGTGTGGTTATTCCGGATATCACGTTCGAACTGGCGAAGAATAATGAAGATATGTACCTGTTCTCGCCGTATCACGTGGAGAAAGTGTACGGCGTGCCGATGTCTGAAATCAGCATCAGCGAGAAATATCGCGAGATGGTGAATGACAAGCGCATTCATAAAAGCAAAATCAACGCGCGTGAATTCTTCCAGGTGCTGGCGGAAATTCAGTTCGAATCCGGCTACCCGTACATGATGTTTGAAGACACGGTTAACCGCGCCAATCCGATCAAAGGTCGCATCAATATGAGCAACCTGTGTTCGGAGATTTTGCAGGTGAATTCGCCGACGATCTACGGCGAAGACCTGTCTTATCAGGAAATTGGCAAAGACATTTCCTGTAACCTCGGTTCGCTGAATATCGCTTCGGCGATGGATTCACCGGATTTCGGCAATACTGTCGAAATGGCGGTTCGTGCGCTGACGGCGGTGTCTGACATGAGCCACATCCGCTCAGTGCCATCTATTGATCAGGGTAATCAGGATTCGCACGCCATCGGCCTCGGCCAGATGAATTTGCACGGTTACCTGTGCCGCGAGCGTATTTACTACGGTTCGGAAGAAGGTCTGGATTTCACCAATATCTATTTCTGCACCGTGGCTTTCCACGCGATCCGCGCATCGAACCAGATCGCCATCGAGCGCCAGCAGTCGTTTAAAGGCTTCAGCGATTCCACTTACGCCAGCGGCGCGTATTTCGACAAATATGTCGATGACGCACTGGCGGCGAAATGGCAGCCGAAAACAGAGCGCGTGCGCGAACTGTTTGCAGATGCCGGTATTGCCATTCCGACCACCGCAGACTGGGCGGCGCTGAAAGCCTCCGTGATGCAGCATGGCCTGTATAACCAGAATTTACAGGCGGTGCCGCCCACCGGTTCTATTTCCTACATCAATAATTCGACGTCGAGTATTCATCCGATTGTGTCCCGCGTAGAAATCCGCAAAGAGGGCAAAATTGGCCGTGTGTATTATCCGGCGGCGTTTATGACCAACGACAATCTGGATTACTACCAGGATGCCTATGAAATCGGCCCGGAAAAAATTATTGATACCTACGCCGAAGCCACGCAGCACGTCGATCAGGGGCTGTCGCTGACGCTGTTTTTCCGCGATACCGCCACCACGCGCGACATCAATAAAGCGCAGATTTACGCCTGGCGCAAAGGCATCAAAACCATTTATTACATCCGTCTGCGCCAGATGGCGCTGGAAGGCACCGAAGTTCAGGGCTGCGTTTCCTGCACGCTGTAACCGATTGAAAGGACTTAAAAGATGAGCGCAGTAAAACAATTGTTAGTGCCACAGCCGGTCAGCAAAGCCATCAACTGGAACAAAATCCAGGACGATAAAGATCTGGAAGTGTGGAACCGCCTGACGTCGAATTTCTGGTTGCCGGAAAAGGTGCCGTTGTCGAACGATATTCCGTCCTGGGCGACGCTCAGCGCAAAAGAGAAACAGTTGACGATCCGCGTGTTTACCGGCCTGACGCTGCTGGATACCGTGCAAAACGTGGTCGGCGCACCGACGCTAATGAAGGACGCGGTGACACCGCACGAAGAAGCGGTTTACTCGAATATCTGCTTTATGGAAGCGGTGCATGCGCGTTCTTACAGTTCGATTTTCTCGACGCTGTGCGCCACCGTGGACGTGGATGAAGCCTACCGCTGGAGTGAGGAAAACGTCGCGCTGCAAAACAAAGCCGCAATCATTTTGTCGTATTACGACGGCGAAGATCCGCTGATGAAGAAAGTCGCCAGCGTGTTCCTCGAATCGTTCCTGTTCTATTCCGGTTTCTATCTGCCGATGTACTGGTCGAGCCGCGCCAAGCTGACCAACACCGCCGATCTGATCCGTCTGATCATCCGCGATGAAGCGGTTCACGGTTACTACATCGGCTATAAATTCCAGAAAGCGCTGGCGCTGGAAAGCGAAGAGCGTCAGCGTCAGATCAAGGAGCAGGCGTTTGATCTGATTCAGGATTTGTACGATAACGAGATCCGCTACACCGAAGAACTTTACGACGGTGTAGGCTGGAGCGAAGACGTGAAGAAATTCCTGCATTACAACGCCAACAAAGCGCTGATGAATCTCGGCTACGAAGCCCTGTTCCCGGCCAGCATGGCGGATGTGAATCCGGCGATCCTTTCCGCATTATCGCCAAACGCCGACGAAAACCATGACTTCTTCTCCGGATCCGGTTCGTCATATGTGATCGGCAAAGCCGTCAACACCGAAGACGAGGACTGGGATTTCTAAACAGCTCCTTCCCCTCGTGAGAGGGGAAGGAGGAAAACGGATGTTGCCGTTATTTTTCTCAGCGTTAGTATAGAAACAGTGTTTCAAAACCCTACGCGATCAGAAAAAGGAAACATCATGACGCCCTATCAAGCCTCATCCTCCCGTTACGAAACCATGCAATTCCGCCGTTGCGGTCAGAGCGGTTTACAACTCCCTGCCCTTTCTCTTGGCCTGTGGCACAGCTTCGGCCATGTCAGTCCGCTGGAATCCCAGCGTGCATTGCTGCAAAAAGCCTTCGATTTAGGCATCACCCATTTTGATCTGGCGAATAACTACGGCCCGCCTCCGGGCTCTGCGGAAGAAAATTTTGGCCGTTTGCTGAAGCAGGATTTCGCGCCATATCGCGATGAACTGATCATCTCCACCAAAGCCGGTTACGACATGTGGCCAGGACCGTACGGTTCCGGCGGCTCGCGCAAATATCTGCTGGCCAGCCTCGATCAGAGCCTGCAACGCATGGGGCTGGATTACGTCGATATCTTCTATTCGCACCGGGTGGATGAAGAAACGCCGATGGAAGAAACCGCAGCGGCGCTGGCTTATGCGGTGCAAAGCGGTAAGGCATTGTATGTCGGGATCTCCTCTTACTCGCCGGAACGTACCCAGATCATGGCGGAGTTACTGCGTGAGCTGAAAGTACCGCTGCTGATCCATCAGCCGTCATACAATCTGCTGAACCGCTGGGTGGATAAGAGTGGTTTGCTGGATACGCTGGACCAAAATGGCGCAGGTTGCATCGCCTTTACGCCGCTGGCGCAGGGGTTGCTGACCGGCAAGTATCTCAACGGCATCCCTGACGGCTCGCGCATGCAGGTGGAAGGGAATAAGGTGCGCGGGCTGAACGCCCAAATGCTGTCAGAAGATAACCTGAACAGCCTGCGGTTGCTCAATGAGATGGCGCAGCAGCGCGGACAGACCATGGCGCAGATGGCGCTGAGCTGGCTGCTGAAAGACGATCGCGTGACGTCGGTGCTGATTGGTGCCAGCCGCCCTGAGCAACTGGATGAAAACGTGAAAGCGCTGGATAATCTGCGCTTCACCGCTGAAGAACTGACAGCGATTGATAAGCATGTGGCGGATGGTCAGCTGAATCTTTGGCAGGCTTCGTCAGATAAATAACCATCCAAAACAAACGGGCGGATCTCCTGAAAGGATCCGCCTTTTTTTTAGCTCATCAGTTCTAAACGACGTGCGGTTTCGTAATGATCAACCCAATACTGATTATCCAGTGATGAAATAGTGACGCCTTCAATTTTCGAGGCATGAATGAACTGATGATCCCCGACATACACGCCGACATGACGATCGCCCGGCGACGTTTTGAAAAACACTAAATCTCCCGGTTTCAGATTATTTTTACTCACTTTTCTGCCGTTCCTGATTTGCTGAAAGGTGGTTCTTGGCAGGCGTGTTTGCAGGGAATCATTAAACAGATGCTGCATCAGCGACGAGCAGTCCACGCCTTTGTGGGTGGTGCCCCCCCAGCGGTAATGCGTCCCCTTCCAGCGCGGATATTCCGCCAGCAGGGCGCTTTTAATATTGTCTGAGTTGCCCGTATTGACCGCAGTCACGGTGGACCCTTTTCCATTAAAAAGTTCGCTATGGAAAAATTTGTAGGTGTCCATAGACTCAAATTCTTTAGGCATATCAAAAGCAAAGGAGTGGATGCTAAACAAACCGGTAACGAGAAGCAGTAAGGCAGAAACAAGCGATTTAATACGGAACATGCGTGGATTCTTTCGTCAAAAAATAGTGCTCTTCCTTACGTGGGAACCTGCTCACGGGGCGGGTGACTCGTCTCTGAGTGCGCAAATAATAACCGCCGGACAATAAATAAGCAGGTTGAATTGAGTCCAAAATTGGACTGGGGATTTTTTCTCAGGAAAACCCACCCCTTAGGCTGAAGGGGTGGGTGAAGGTGTTATGAGAAGAACTTCGCCAGAACAAACAGGCCGACAGAAACGTTGATAGCTCCCCCGATACGGGTAGCGATTTGCGCGAAAGGCATCAGCGTCATGCGGTTGCCGGAGGTCAGAATCGCCACGTCGCCCGTGCCGCCCTGCCCGCTCTGGCAGCAGGAAACAATCGCCACATCGATAGGGTGCATGCCAATTTTCTTACCCACATAAAAACCGGTGCCGACCAGCGCCAGCACTGTGGTCACAATCACCAGCAGGTTCTGAAGGGTGAAAGCGTTGATCAGTTCCTGCCAGGGCGTGATCGCGACACCCACCGCGAACAACACCGGATAAGTTACCGCCGTACGAAAGAATTTATACACCGTCATCGAGCCGTGCTGAATAGTCGGCGAAACACCGTTCGCCAGTTTCACCAGCACCGCCGCAAACAGCATGCCGACCGGCGCTGGCAGGCCGATCCATTTCTGGCCGAGCATCCCGACCATGTACAGCAGGATGGCCAGCAGCGCACCACAGGCCAGCGCGTTGACGCCCGGATTGCCCTCAAATTCATCGGTGCCACTGCCCATCTGGCCTTTTTTCGACGGCATCAGTTGGCCTTCGCCGGTAAGATGCGGATAACGTTTACCAAGCTGGTTCAGCACGCCCGCCAGCACAATGGCCGTCAGGCCACCGAGCATAACAATCGGCAGAATGCGCCCAAGCGCCACGCCCTGCTCCATATGCAGGATGGTCGCGTAACCCATCGACAGCGGGATCGCACCTTCCCCGACACCGCCAGCCATGATCGGCAGGATCAGGAAGAAGAAGGTTTGCATTGGCGGTAAACCTAAAACAGTGCCCATCGCCATACCGGCAATCATGCCGACCACTTCGCCGCACAGCATCGGTACGAAAATACGCATAAAGCCCTGGATCAGCACCTGACGGTTCATGCTCATGATGCTGCCGACAATAATGCAGCAGATATAAAGGTAGAGAATATTGGTGGATTTATAGAATTTGACCGTGGAATCAACAACAACATCCGGCAGCAGGCCGTAATGCACCATCGCCGAAGGAATAAAAGTGGCACAAATCGCCGCGGCCCCCAGTTTACCCACCACAGGTAAGCGTTTACCCAACTCGCCACAGGCAAAACCGAAGAAGGCCAGCGTGGCGACCATCACCACGATGTCACTCGGCAACTTGCCATTCAGGCAATCGAGCAGGATCAGCACGCCCGCCAGCAGGAAAAAGGGCAGCGGGATAATGCCTATCTTGTAGTGATCAAGAATGTGCCACCATTTTTGTCTGGCCGAGAGGCCGGAGGTTTTCGTTTCTTTGACAGCGATGTAGGAATCGTCGGTTGTGCTCATGACATTGCCTCTTTCTTCTGAAGACTTTTCTTATTGATGGTCTGAGCATATGAAAACAGGCGGTCAGCCGGGTGTGAGGTTGTTCAAATTAAAACCGCAGGGATAAAGGTTGTTATGGTGTTTATGGTGTTAATGCACCCTGATTTATAAGGATTATAAGATTAGTAGTAAATCCCGCTATTAACCCTGTTATTACTGTGTGAAATAATCATTATTTTAATCTTCTGTTCACAACTCCGCTTCTCTGCGATTACGACTCACATTTCGCCGTGATAGGCTTATTGAATGTATATCTCAGGTTCGCCGTGCAGCAGGTCGTATGAAATTCAGGTTACCTTTTCAGGTAAAACTCTTTTTATCTCTGGTGGTATTTTCCTGCGTGTTGCTGGCACTGCTGGGGGCTATTTTATTTCATATTATTGACCGTCAGTTACATCATGATCTGGGCCAGCGTGCACGGGTTCAGGCCAGCGAGATCGCTCTGATGCCGGGGCTGGCGCAAAAGGTGCAGGCCCGCGATATCCCCGGCATCGCGAAACTAATCCAGCCATTACGCGATAAAAGTGACGCCAGTTATATCGTTATCGGCGATACCCGCGAGCTGCATCTTTATCATTCCGAATCCCCGGAGCGCATAGACCTGCCGATGATTGGCGGTGATAACGCCGGTGTGCTGGCCGGTAAAACCATTATTTCCGTACGTCAGGGCGGCATCGGCGTTTCATTGCGCAGCAAAGCCCCGATTCTGGATGCCAGTAATCAGGTGATCGGCATTGTCTCGGTCGGTTATCTCACCTCTTACATCGATAATATTAATGGCCGCCGTCTGGCGCAGGCCGGTTTATACGGTTTACTGCTTTTATTACTGCTGTTTATTTTTTCATGGATGTTCACCCGCAACGTTAAAAAACAGATGTTCTGGCTGGAACCCAAAGATATTGCCCTGCTGGTCCGCCAGCAAAAAGCGTTGCTGGAAGCCATGTATGAGGGCGTATTTGCGATCAACGCCGAAAGGCAACTGATTTCAATTAACCGGGCCGCACGCGAGTTACTGGATATCCGCCAGCCCGAAAACGAGCTACTGGGTAAACCGCTGGCGGAGGTGCTTCAGACGCCGCCCACGTTCTTTACGCAACGTGGTGTCAGTGAAAACAACAGTCAGCATGATCAGATTACGGTACTCAATCAGAGACAGGTGATCGTCAACCGCGTACCCATCGAACTTGAACCCGGTGCAGAAAGTGGCTGGGTATTCAGTTTCCGTGATAAAAACGACATTAATACGCTGAGCAGCCAGCTGAGTCAGGTAAAGCGCTATGCCGATAACCTTCGCATTATGCGCCATGAACAACTGAACTGGACTGCGACGCTGGCGGGCTTGCTGCAAATGCAGCGTTACGACGATGCAATGCGCTATATTCAGGCGCAGTCGGAAGGCGCGCAGGCCGTGCTGGATTTCGTCTCAGCACGCTTTACCTCGCCAGCACTTTGTGGCCTGCTGCTGGGGAAATACGTCAGTGCACGCGAAAAAGGTGTCGAGCTGAGTTTCGATCCCGCCTGTCAGCTCACCCGCATACCGGCAGCCATCAGTGAAACCGAACTGATGTCAGTGATTGGTAATTTGCTGGATAACGCCGTGGACGCCACACTGAAAGCACTGACGCCCCCGGCACCGGTCGAATTGTATATTTCCGACCGGAACCGGGAACTGCTGATTGAAGTCGCCGATCAGGGCAGCGGCGTGGAAGATGCACTCAAGCCGCACCTGTTTGAACAAGGCGTCACCAGCAAGCCCTCCAGCGGGCAGGACGCCACGGGTGCAGAACACGGTATCGGCCTGTATCTGGTGGCCGGTTATGTCCGTCAGGCGGGTGGCAGCATCGAAATCTCAGACAACACGCCGCAAGGTACAATATTTTCAGTCTTTATCCCGTATCCGGCAGAAGCGTTAACAGGACAGAACCATGAATAACAGCAGCGCACTCGATGTCGTGATTGTGGAAGATGAGCCACATCTGGCTGGTCTGCATCGTGATTTTATCGAGCAAAATTTCAACCTGCGCGTCGTCGGCATTGCGGCCACACTGGAGCAGACGCGTTCTCTGCTGCGCCTGCATCAGCCGCGTCTGATCTTACTCGATAACTATTTGCCGGATGGTCAGGGTGTCGATCTGATCGACAGCCCGTTGCTGAAAAGCTTCGATTGCTCGGTGATTTTCATTACCGCTGCCAGCGATATGCAAACCTGTAGCCAGGCCATGCGCAGCGGCGCGTTCGATTACATCATCAAGCCGGTGTCGTTCCATCGTCTGCGCAGTTCACTCGAGCGCTTTATGCAACTGGTGCAAACGCTGCGTAATGTGAAAGTGGTCGATCAGCGGGCCCTGGATAAGTTGTTCAATCTGCCAGCCACCGATACGCCGCCAGCCCCTTCTGCCAAAGGCATCGAGCCGAATACGCTCGAACTGGTTCAGCGGGTTTTCACGGCGAAACCCGACGTCAGCTGGTCGGTGGAACAGGTGGTTGAAGAGGTTGGGATCAGCAAAACGACCGGTCGCCGCTATCTGGAATATTGCGTGGAAATTGGCTTTATCGGCGTCGAGATGCAGTACGGAAATATCGGTCATCCGAGACGTCTGTATCGCAAAATAGCAGACGAAGAAAAATCCGTATCCTGAGGCCGAATTTCGGCCGTTTTGCGTGAAGAACTTCCCCCTCCCTGCCGGTGTCATCACCGGCGAATTTCCCGCATACCCCGCCTGTTCAGGTGATTATTTCATTACGTAGTCATCTTTCAGACAAGCGGTAAATTCACGGCTTTCACGCAAAGCTCAAATCTCTATTTACCCTTGCAAATCCCCTCCTCATAAAACGCATTAACTTCAGGGAAATACCTCAATAACTCCGTTCTAAAATCACACAAACAAAAAAGACAACAAATCCCATAAAATCAATAAATTACTTATATTTTTAGCGAAAGCATCCGTCGTGAAATTAGGCAAAAACCCAAAGTGCTCTTGCGGGATAAATTGTCATTAATTGTCAGTTTGAATTTACCGAAATTAAACACCGCAAATACAGATAAATACGTAACCAGAAACCCAATCATGAATATTCATCGGAAACATTGAGACTTGTCTCAGAATTTCGATGTGTTAGGGTATAACGCGTTCACTATTTCGTTACAGGCAAAATCCTATACGGTCCAACACAAAAATTAGACATCGAGCCGATACGGCTATTTATATCCAAGGAATGCACATTGCATGGCAATTAAAATCGAAGTAAAGAATCTTTATAAGGTATTTGGCGAAAACCCGGATCGCGCTTTCAAGATGATTGATGCAGGCAAGGGTAAAGAAGAGATTTTTGAGAAAACCGGTCTTTCACTTGGCGTTAAGAATGCCAGTCTGGCCATTGAAGAAGGCGAGATTTTCGTCATCATGGGGTTATCCGGTTCCGGTAAATCCACCATGGTACGCCTTCTCAATCGTCTGATAGAGCCCACCCGTGGCGAAGTCCTGATCGACGGCGAAGACATCGCCAAAATCTCAGAAGCAAAATTGCGCCAGGTGCGCCGCAGTAAAATCAGTATGGTATTTCAGTCCTTTGCGCTGATGCCACACCTGACCGTGTTGAATAACACCGCGTTTGGTATGGAGCTGGCTGGTGTGCCGGTCGAAGAGCGCAATACCAAAGCGCTTGACGCGCTGCGTCAGGTCGGGCTGGAAAACTATGCCAACTCTTATCCGGATGAATTGTCAGGCGGGATGCGCCAGCGTGTCGGTTTAGCGCGTGCTATGGCCAACAACCCTGACATTCTGCTCATGGATGAAGCCTTCTCTGCACTTGACCCGTTAATTCGTACCGAAATGCAGGATGAACTGGTGAAGCTGCAGGCTCAGCATCAGCGCACCATTGTGTTCATTTCTCATGATCTGGACGAAGCCATGCGTATTGGCGACCGCATCGCCATTATGCAGGGCGGCGAAGTGGTACAGGTCGGCACGCCGGAAGACATTCTTAATAATCCGGCCAACGACTATGTGCGCACGTTCTTCCGTGGTGTGGATATCAGTCAGGTCTTCAGTGCCAAAGACATTGCCCGCCGCCGTGGCGCGCTTATTCGTAAAACCCCCGGTTTTGGTCCACGTGCCGCTCTCAAGCTGCTCGAAGATGAAGACCGCGAATATGGTTATGTGCTTGAACGTGGACAGAAATTCATTGGCGTGGTGTCGATTGAATCCCTGAAAACCGCGCTCAAAACCAATCAGTCGCTGGAAAGCGCCTTGCTGGAATCTCCGGCAGCCGTGCAGGCAGACATGCCGCTCAGCGAACTGATTTCCCATGTCGCCGCCGCGCCTTGCGCTGTGCCGGTCGTCAATGAGGACAATAACTATATCGGCATTATTTCCAAAGCCATGCTGCTTCAGGCTCTGGACAAAGAAGGGGGTAACGAATGAGCACTTCAACCATAACGAACACCATTACACAGCACGCGCAGGCCTCTCAGGCCCAGGCTCTCGATCCTTCCGTGGATCCGTGGAGTGCCGATAACGCCAGTGGCGGTGTCGCGCCACAAGCTGACGCCGCCACCCATGCCGCGCCAGCCGATGCAGGCAGCAGTGATCCGTGGGGCGGCAGCAGCGATGCCGCAACCAGCACACCAGACGCGACGCACCATGCCGCCGCCCAGACCAACGACTGGCTGAGCGTCGCCCCGGAACAGCATCAGCATTTTAATATTCTCGATCCGTTTCACAGCACACTGATCCCGCTCGACCGCTGGGTGACGGAGGGGATCGACTGGCTGGTCGGTAACTTCCGCCCGGTATTTCAGGGGATCCGTGTTCCGGTCGATTTCGTCCTGAGCGGTTTCCAGCATGGTCTGGAATCCCTGCCAGCGCCGATTGCGATCCTGGTCTTCGCCCTGCTGGCCTGGCAGATGGCCGGTTTCGGCATGGGTGCTGCCACGCTGGTTTCGCTGGTGTTGATTGGCGCAATCGGTGCCTGGTCACAGGCAATGGTGACGCTGGCGCTGGTTCTGACCTCGCTGTTCTTCTGTATTCTGATCGGCCTGCCGCTCGGGATATGGCTGGCGCGCAGTCAGAGAGCGGCGAAAATTATCAGGCCGCTGCTTGATGCCATGCAAACCACACCGGCGTTCGTCTATCTGGTGCCGATCGTGATGCTGTTTGGTATCGGTAACGTGCCGGGCGTAGTGGTAACGATTATCTTCGCCCTGCCGCCGGTGGTGCGTCTGACCATTCTGGGTATCAATCAGGTGCCGGAAGACTTGATCGAAGCCGCGAAATCCTTTGGTTCCAGCCCGCGTCAGTTGCTGTTTAAAGTTCAGTTGCCGCTGGCGATGCCGACCATCATGGCCGGTATTAACCAGACGCTGATGCTGGCGCTGTCGATGGTGGTTATCGCCTCGATGATCGCCGTCGGTGGTCTGGGTCAGATGGTACTGCGCGGTATTGGTCGTCTGGATATGGGTCTGGCGTCAGTCGGTGGTGCGGGTATCGTTATTCTCGCCATTATCCTCGACCGTCTCACCCAGTCGATGGGACGCGACAGCCGCAGTAAAGGCGGTCACCGCTGGTTCACCCGCGGTCCTGTCGGTCTGGTGATGAAGCCTTTCACGAAGAAAGCCTGATTCACACACTGCATTTTTCCCGGCGGCTCGCTGCCGGGAACTCTCAAAAAGCTAAAACAACGCAGTCCACTCTTACGTATTCACAAGCAAGAATAAGGGTTCACCATGCGCACAACTCAGAATAAAACACAGATCAAAGCACTCATCCTCGCAGTATCCATGGCAACTCCCGCTGCTTTCGCTGCCGATTTACCGGGCAAAGGCGTGGTCGTCAAACCGTTGCAAAGTACCATCGCGGAAGAAGCCTTCCAGACAGAACTGGTTAACCGCGCGCTGGAAAAACTGGGCTATGACGTTCAGCAAACCGGCGAAGTGGATTACAACGTGGCGTATACCGCCATCGCCAGCGGCGATTCTACCTACATGGCGGTGAACTGGGAGCCGCTGCAAAAAGACATGTATAACACAGCCGGTGGCGACCAGAAATTCTACCGTCAGGGCACCTACATCAGCGGCGCAGCGCAGGGTTATCTGATCGATAAAAAAACCGCCGACAAATATCACATCCACGATTTGTCACAGCTGAAAGATCCGAAGATCGCCAAACTCTTTGACGCTGACGGCGACGGCAAAGCGGATATGGCGGGTTGTAATCCAGGCTGGGTCTGCGGCCAGGTGATCAACACCCAAATCAAAGCCTACGGTCTGAGCAATACCGTGACGCAAAACGAGGGGAACTATTCGGCGATTATCGCTGACACCCTCACCCGGTTTAAATCCGGTAAGCCGGTGTTGTACTTCACCTGGACGCCGTACTGGGTCAGCAACGAGATGAAACCGGGCAAAGACGTGGTCTGGCTGACTGTGCCGTTCTCGGCCAATCCGGGTTCGCAGAAAGATCTCGATACCACGCTGCCGAACGGCAAGAACTATGGTTTCCCGGTCAATAACGAACACATCGTGGCGAACAAAGCCTGGGCTGAGAAAAACCCGGCGGCCGCGAAACTGTTCGCCATCATGAAACTGCCACTGGCCGACGTGAATGCGCAGAACCTGCGGATGCATGAAGGTGAATCCTCATCAGAAGATATCCAGCAGCATGTTGATGGCTGGATCAAGGCGCATCAGGCGACCTTCGATGGCTGGATCAAAGAAGCTGCCGCCGCAGCAAAATAACGCATTATAAAAATCGAGGAATTTATGAAAAAGACAGGAATCTGGGCAGTTGCCGCCCTCACCACATTTGCAACAGCCACCACATTCGCCGCCGATCTGCCGGGTAAAGGC
Source organism: Rahnella sp. CG8 (assembly GCF_023701875.1). Lineage (NCBI taxonomy): Bacteria > Pseudomonadati > Pseudomonadota > Gammaproteobacteria > Enterobacterales > Yersiniaceae > Rahnella > Rahnella sp. CG8. The sequence goes on along the minus strand of NZ_JABAED010000021.1, from coordinate 17,861 downwards.
ATCAGCGTGACACCCGTTCAGAGCACCATCAGCGAAGAGTCTTTTCAGACAGAACTGGTAAGCAAGGCGCTGGAGAAACTGGGCTATGACGTTCAGCCAACCCGCGAGGTCGATTACAACGTCGGCTACACCACCCTGGCTGCCGGTGATGCCACTTTCACCGCCGTCAACTGGTCGCCACTGCATGATGAAATGTACAAAGCCGCCGGTGGCGACAAAGTGTTTTACCGTGAAGGGACTTACGTGACCGGCGCGGCACAGGGCTGGCTGATCGATAAGAAAACCGCTGAGAAATACCACATCACTAATATCGAACAGCTGAAAGACCCGAAACTGGCCAAACTGTTTGATACCAACGGCGACGGCAAAGCCGATCTGACCGGTTGTACACCGGGCTGGGGCTGCGAAGCGGCGCTGAATGAACAGCTGAAAGCCTATGGTCTTGAACCGACCGTGACGCACAATCAGGGTAACTACTCTGCGATGATCGCTGACACCATCACGCGTTACAAAGAAGGTAAACCGATCTTCTATTACACCTGGACGCCGTACTGGGTGAGCAATGTGCTGATCCCGGGCAAAGACGTGCTGTGGATGCAGGTACCGTTCTCCGTGGTGCCAGGGGATAAAAACGCCGATACCAAACTGCCAAATGGCAAAAACTACGGTTTCCCGGTGAGCACTATGCACATCGTGGCGAACAAAGCCTGGGCTGAGAAAAACCCGGCGGCAGCAAAACTGTTTGCCATCATGAAACTGCCTCTGAAAGACATCAATGCGCAGAACGCCGCGATGCACGCGGGTAAAAATTCAGATGCGGATATCGCTGCACAGACCGACGGCTGGATCAAAGCCCATCAGGAAGAATTTGATGGCTGGGTAAAAGAAGCGGCTGCTGCGGCGAAATAACGCAGTCACAGACTCAGTAAGGCCAGCGGGCGGAGAGAGATCTCCGCCCGTTTTTTTGTGGGTGATTGCTGGTGTGTGTATTGGTGTGTATAATCATCCATCACCAAGGAGAGCCCATGAAATCAACGGAATTGATTAAAGCGCTGCTTGCAGCGGGTTGTGAACTCAAGCGTCACCGGGGAGGAAGTCATCAAATTTGGTGGTCACCTGTCACCAACAAAACCTTTCCCGTTCCCCACCCCAAAAATGATTTACCTGTGGGAACTCTCAAATCCATTAGAAAAATGGCAGGGATATGATCCTGCAACTGGAGGTTGAATATGTTCTTTTCAGTCGGTCTTGAAACACCAAAAGATGACAAAACCGCTTACGGTATGGTGGTACCTGCATTTACCGCGTTTGATTACGGATGCTTCTCTGCAGCGGATACCCGTGAAGAAATCGCCCCTATGGTTCGCGAAGCCATCCTGATGACAGTAGAAGATTTGATCGAAAGCGAACGCTTTGTTGTTGACGATATTTTTGATGCAGGCCATTTGGTGTATGCCGCTAATCCCGAATATGCCGACTTCGATACCTGGTTTTTGATTGATATTGATCTCTCGGAATTCGAAGGGAAAGCGCATCGAATCAATATTTCGCTGCCTGACACCCTGATCAAACGCATTGATAATAAAGTTAAAAATCATCCGTCATATCGCGACCGCAGCCATTTTCTGGCGATGGCCGCACGTAAAGAATTGCTGACCTGACAATCTGACAGCAGGAAACCCCTCCTGCTGGCGACTCCCTTGCCACTGTGTCTATTACAAAACCAAATAGTTGCCATTAAAACTATTCATTGGTTTAATATTTCAACCAAAACGATAATCATCATCCGAATTTCCCCTGATTCTTCAATAAGATCTGTTAAATCTCATTATGAAAAAAACGACCACACATTCCCCACTCAGCCCGGCACTGATTATTCTGATGGCGGTGGCCACCGGGCTTGCCGTCGCCAGTAACTATTATCCGCAGCCGTTGCTGGAAACCATCGCCCGCGCTTTTAATCTTTCCGTCAATCAGGCCGGGTTTATTGTGACGGTGGCGCAGCTCGGTTACGCCTGTGGGTTGATGTTTATCGTGCCGCTGGGCGATATGTTTGAGCGTCGCGGTTTAATCGTGCTGATGACGCTGCTTTCCGCCGCCGGACTGCTGATCACCGCCATGGCGCCCACGCTGACCGTCATGCTGGTCGGGACGGCGCTGACAGGACTGTTCTCGGTCGTGGCGCAGATTCTGGTGCCGCTGGCCGCCACACTGGCGGAACCGGAGCGTCGCGGTAAAGTGGTCGGACTGATTATGTCTGGCTTGCTGCTGGGTATTCTGCTGGCGCGAACCGTCGCTGGTGCGCTGGCGTCGCTGGGCGGCTGGCGGACGGTGTACTGGGTTGCCAGTGCGCTGATGATCGTGATGGCGCTGGTGCTGTGGCGCAAGCTGCCGAAACATCAGCAAAAAACGGATCTGAATTATCTACAACTGCTGAAATCCATTTTTACGCTGTTCATCCACACGCCGGTGTTACGTACCCGCGCGCTGATCGGCATGTTCTGCTTCGCCAACTTCAGCATTTTGTGGACGTCGATGGCGTTCCTGCTGGCTGGCCCGGCGTATCACTATTCCGAAGGGGTAATCGGCCTGTTTGGTCTGGGGGGGGCGGCGGGGGCACTGGCGGCCACCCGTGCAGGGAATCTGGCGGATAAAGGCAAAGCGCATCTGACCACGACCGCCGGGCTGGTGCTGCTGTTACTGTCATGGGCTGCGATTGCCCTGGGACAACAGTCAGTGATTTCGCTGATTATCGGTATCATCGTTTTGGACCTTTCGGTTCAGGGCGTACACATCACTAACCAAAGTGTTATCTATAAAACGATGCCGGAAGCGCGTAACCGCCTGACGGCGGGTTACATGACGACGTACTTTATCGGGGGTGCGGCAGGTTCACTGGTGTCGGCTTCAGCCTATCAGGCGGCAGGCTGGTACGGGGTCTCAGCAGCAGGCATCGTCATGTGTATACTGAATTTACTGGTCTGGTGGAAGGGTCATAAGTACACACTGGCCTGATAACGTACGAAACTACATCAGGCGGGAATCATCACCCCTCCTGATTAGCTTGCGAATAGTCATTTGGGAAATTTATTTGAACCAAAGGGTGTCAACAATACTTACAGTCTGGTAATGTTTACGCCATGAATTATTCGCCGGCAACCATCCGGTTTCACAATGTTTCAAATATCCATGCAAACCAATCCAGATCTCGAAGCACCTGACCCCGTCCGCGTTTCCACTTTCGCACAAGGTATTACCGATAGCCTTCCTATCGTGATTGGTTATCTGCCCATTGCTTTTGCATTCGGGCTCAGCGCGGTCAAACTAGGTTTCACTCCCGCTGAAAGTCTGCTGTTTTCCATTCTTATCTACGCTGGCGCCAGCCAGTTTGTGATCACCGCGCTGCTCAGTGCAGGAATGTCGTTGTGGGTTTCCGCCCTGACCGTGATGGCGATGGATGTCCGGCACGTGCTGTACGGCCCGTCGCTGCGCAATCGCCTGGCGGGAAAGCTCAATGGTAAAAAAACGGCGCTCTGGGCATTCGGCCTGACGGACGAAGTGTTCGCTGCCGCCACCGCCAGGCTGATCCGTGATAAACGCAGCTGGAGTGAAAACTGGATGTGCGGCATTGCGCTGTCATCGTGGCTGTCGTGGGTATCGGGCACCGCCGTGGGTGCACTGTTTGGTAATGGTCCGCTGGAAAATTTCCCGGCCGTCGAAGCCGCGCTGGGATTTATGTTACCGGCGCTGTTTCTGAGTTTCCTGCTCGCAGCTTTTAAGCGCCAGCAGAGCATAGTGTTTGTCGCCTCACTGGCCGGTGCGCTGGGCGGGCTGTTGTTCTGGTCGATCCCCGCTGCCATAGGCGGTGGTCTGGCCGCAGGGTGCCTTGCCGCCCTGCTGCAACGTCCTCAATCCCCTTCTGCCACGGAGATAACCTCAGATGAGCACTGATGTCATTCTGGTTTGTCTGCTCGTCGGCACCGTCAATTACCTGTTCCGGTATCTGCCTCTGCGCCTGGGTTCGCGGCAGAAATCGGGACTGAAAAATGGCCCGCTCTCCCGCGTGCTCGACAGCATTGGTATCGCGTCAATTTGCGCGCTGCTGGTGGTTTCAGGCACCCCTGAAATTCTGCGCGATCAACAAAAACTGCTGCCGTCACTGGCCGGTTTCGTTCTGCTCGCACTGATTTTCTGGCGTACCAAAAGCATCATTATTGCCACCCTGACCGGTGCCGTAGTGTACGGCCTGGTGTTCAAGGTGATGCTGCTGGCAAGCTGAGGACCATTTTTACCGTAAGGCAACACCCGGGCAAAGTCTGCCTGATACATTAAACATCGAATAATTCACCGGAGTTATGAATAACACTAATTGCTAAAGAATTGGTGATTCATGACATTGATATTATTAATTACCATCGTTACTATGTCATTCGTAACTAATGAGGCTTCTCATATGGACAGTTCGTTCGCGCCAATTGAAAACATGTTGAATTTCCGGGCTAAAAAGCAAAAAGATTTCCCTTATCAGGAAATTCTGCTGACCCGCCTGTGTATGCACATGCAAAGTAAATTGCTTGAAAACCGTAATAAGATGCTGAAAGCACAAGGAATTAATGAAACGCTGTTTATGGCGTTACTCACCCTTGATGCGCAGGAAAGTCACAGCATTCAGCCTTCGGAGCTAAGCTCTGCGCTAGGTTCATCCCGTACCAACGCCACCCGTATTGCGGATGAGTTGGAAAAACGCGGATGGATCGAACGCCGTGAAAGCGATAACGACCGCCGGTGTCTGCATTTGCACCTGACGGCTGACGGTGAAGCCTTTATTCAGAAGTTACTGCCGCCTCAACATAAGAGCCTGCATTTTCTCTGGTCGACATTAGACGCAGATGAACAGAAGCAGTTAGAAACCCTGACGCGCAAACTGTTAACTCGCCTTGATCAGATGGATGCGACAGCACCACAACAATTCTAGATTTCTGTTCAGGTAAACCACACATGTCACTCCAAGCTCGCTGGAGGCTTACGCCGCTGTTTGCCGTTTTGACGTTGGCCGGCTGCGCCTCCAGTAATAATATTGCTCCTCAGTCGTCGCTGCTGGATACGCAACAGCTTCATCTGCAGCAGGAAAAAGTCAGTTCCCTGACCATCGGTCCTCAGTGGTGGCGCAGTCTTAATGACCCGCAACTCGATAATCTGATGACTACGACGTTGCAAAACTCGCCATCATTACGTCAGGCAGCCGCCCGCGTGCGCGAAGCGCAAAGTGTGATGGGAGAAGCTGATGCCGCCAATGGCCCTTATCTGGATTTGAACGGTTCAACGCGTCGTGAACGTGTCGCAAAAAACACGATCCCGCCGTTTTTGACCAGCTATCCCGAAGCGCCAATTTACGACAGCAGCAACAGCCTCGGGCTGAATCTGAGCTATGAGTTTGACTGGTGGGGGAAATACCGCAATCAGGTGAATGCCGCGAAAGCACAGGTGGATTCCGCCCGTGCTGAACAGGCTGAAGCCGCTCTGACGCTGACCAGTTCGGTGGCGTCAGCCTATTATCAGTTGCAGGCAGATCTTGCCTTGCAGGATGTTCTGCAACACGAAGTGGACAATAATCAGCATCTGGCTGATTTGCGTAAGGCGCAATATCAGGCAGGCGTGTACGGTGTTGAAATTCCGCAACAAACCCAGGCTCAGGCCGACAGTGCCAAACAGCAAATCATCAATCTGAAAGCGCAAACCGAACAGCTAAGACATCAGCTTTCCGCGCTGACCGGACGTGGCCCGGATGCCATGAACGGGCTGCACGCCGTGGCATTGCCGTCGCCTGACGCGCTGGCACAGAAAGGGGAACTGACGCTGGATTTACTCGGCAAACGCCCGGACATCGCTGCACAACGTGATCTGGTGGAGTCCTATTCCCAGCGGGTCAGTGCCGCGAAAAAAGAATTTTATCCAAGCCTTTCCATCAGTGCCTTCGGCGGTCTGACAACCACCAACTACGGCGGCACCAGCCCGAATCTTTTTGAAGCAGCCAGTAAAGCCTGGAATATCGCGCCAGCCATTTCGCTGCCAATTTTCCACGCCGGTGCGCTGCGCTCCAAACTGGGCGAAGAGTCCGCGTTATATGACCAGTCTGTTGAGTCGTATAACCAGACCATCCTGAACGCCATCCAGCAAACTGCGGATGCCATTACTGTCTCGAAAAGCAGCGTTGAACAATTGCAGCAGGCGTCTTCTGCCGCTAAATCGCTGGAAGAGGTGTATCGCGTTTCAGATGCAAGATACAACGCTGGCGTCATCGGACGGGATGAGCTGTTAACCAGCCAGTCAGCGCTCCTGCAACAACAGCAGGCGCAACTCACTGCCAGCAGTCAGTTGATGCAGGCAAAAATCAGTCTCATCCGTGCGCTTGGGGGTGGCTATCAGGCCCCTGCCGCGGACCAAAAATCATAATAAAAGACTCAGTGTGGAGAAGACCATGAGCGCAAATGCCGACACTCAGGCAACGCCGCAAGCTCCGAAAAATAAGAAAAAGACGCGCAAAGTCGCGATGCTCTTGTTAACCGGAATTTTCATTATTATTGCCATCGCCTACCTGTTCTACTGGCTGCTGGTATTACGTCATTTCCAGTCTACCGACGATGCTTACGTGGCCGGTAATCAGGTACAGATTATGGCGCAGGTGTCGGGCAGCGTGACCGACGTCAACTTCGACAGCACCGACTTTGTGAAAAAAGGCGACGTGCTGGTGACCCTCGATCCGACCGATGCAGAGCAGGCTTTCGAGCGCTCTAAAACGGCGCTGGCGAACAGCGTGCGTCAGACGCATCAGTTGATCATCAACGGCAAGCAATATCAGGCCAATATCGCGCTGCGTCAGACCCAGCTGCAACAGGCACAGACTGACCTTAAGCGCCGCATTGTGCTGGGTAATGTCGATGCCATTGGCCGCGAAGAACTGCAACACGCCCGTGACGCCGTCGATACCGCGAAAGCGCAATACGATGTCGCCGTTCAGCAGTACAACGCCAATCAGGCGATGATTCTGGATACGCCGGTCGATAAACAGCCGCAAGTTCTGCAGGCCGCCGCGCAGGTTCGTGACGCATGGCTTGCCCTGCAACGGACTAAAGTGCGCAGCCCTGTTGACGGTTTCGTTTCACGCCGTGCCGTACAAATCGGCCAGCAGATCAGCCCGACAACGTCCCTGATGGCCGTGGTGCCAGCGCATCACATCTGGGTTGATGCCAACTTTAAAGAAACCCAGCTGGCGAATATGCGTATTGGTCAGGTGGCAACCGTGGTCAGCGATATGTATGGCGATGACGTGAAATACCACGGCAAAGTCGTCGGTATGGACATGGGCACCGGCGGCGCGTTCTCGCTGTTACCTGCGCAAAATGCCACCGGCAACTGGATCAAAGTGGTTCAGCGTCTGCCGGTTCGTATCGAACTTAACGATCAGGAAGTGGCTGAACATCCGCTGCGTATCGGTTTATCGACACTGGTAACGGTTGATACTCAGAATCGCGATGGCCTGGTGCTGGCCGATAAAGTCCGTACCGAACCGTTGTATCAGACTTCAGCACTGACGCTGGATCTGGCACCGGTTAACGCCATTATTGCTGACGTTATACATGCCAATGCAGGCTAAAACATCCGGAGGCCTCTGTGGCAAATAAACCGCTGGTAGGCGCCCCGCTGGCCTGGATGACGGTGGCTTTGTCTATGGCCACCTTTATGCAGGTGCTGGATTCGACGATCGCCAACGTGGCGATCCCGACCATCGCCGGGAATCTGGGTGCCTCGAACTCACAGGGTACCTGGGTTATCACCTCATTCGGGGTGGCGAATGCCATCTCGATCCCGATCACCGGCTGGCTGGCAAAACGCATCGGTGAGGTCAAACTGTTCCTGTGGTCCACAGTACTGTTCGCCCTCGCTTCATGGTTGTGCGGGATGTCCAACAGTCTGGAAATGCTGATCTTCTTCCGTGTGTTGCAGGGCGTGGTGGCAGGTCCGCTGATCCCGTTATCACAAAGTCTGTTACTGAATAACTATCCACCGGCCAAGCGGAGTACCGCGCTCGCGCTCTGGTCGATGACGGTGATCGTCGCCCCGATTTGCGGGCCGATCCTCGGCGGGTATATCAGTGATAACTATCACTGGGGATGGATCTTCTTTATTAACGTGCCGATCGGTCTGGCCGTGGTGTTCCTGACGCTCAGAACGCTGAAGGGACGCGAAACCGCCACGCAGATCCGTCCGATCGACAGTGTGGGATTAGTGCTGCTGGTGCTGGGTATCGGTGCCTTGCAGGTGATGCTCGACCGGGGTAAAGAACTCGACTGGTTTAACTCGACGGAAATTATCGTGCTGGCGGTCGTGGCGGTGGTCGCGCTCTGTTTCCTTGTGGTCTGGGAACTGACCGACGACCATCCGATCGTCGACTTGTCACTGTTTAAATCGCGAAACTTTACCATCGGCGTGCTGTGTATCAGCCTGGCCTACATGCTCTACTTCGGCGCGATTGTGTTGCTGCCGCAGCTGTTGCAGGAGGTTTACGGGTATACCGCCACCTGGGCCGGTCTGGCGTCCGCGCCGGTGGGTATTTTGCCGGTACTGATGTCGCCGATTATCGGGCGTTTCGCGCACCGTCTGGATATGCGAAAGCTGGTGACCTTCAGCTTTATCATGTATGCCTACTGCTTCTTCTGGCGTGCGTATACGTTCGAACCGGGGATGGATTTTGGCGCATCCGCCTGGCCGCAGTTTATTCAGGGCTTCGCGGTGGGTTGCTTCTTCATGCCGCTGACCACCATTATTCTGTCGGGATTACCGCCGGAACGGATGGCGGCGGCATCGAGTCTGTCGAACTTTATCCGTACACTGGCGGGGTCGATTGGTACGTCAATCACCACCACGTTATGGTCGAACCGTGAATCGCTGCATCACGCCCAGTTAACGGAAAACATCACGCCGTATAATCCGGCGGCGACGCAGACTTATCAGCAGCTCGAAGGTCTCGGTATGAGCCACCAGCAGGCTTCAGGATGGATAGCGCGGGAGATCACCAATCAGGGATTAATTATCTCTGCCAACGAGATTTTCTGGTTATCCGGCGGGGCGTTCCTGGTGTTGCTGATTTTAATCTGGTTCGCCCGACCGCCATTCACCAGTGGCGGTGGCGCGGGTGGTGCGCACTGATTCAGATAAACCCTGAATGTCAGAAAGCAAAACGGACGCCTTATGCGTCCGTTTTTTATGGCTGAAACCGGGCGATTACGCCTGGTTCTGACGCCACCATTCTGCCAGCAAAATACCGGATGCCACGGAAACGTTGAGGCTTTCCACTTTACCGGTACCGCCGATAGACACGCTCAGGTCGCCCTGCTGCCATGCGCTGTCAGATAAACCATCACTTTCTTCGCCCAGCACCAGCACCATTTTGGCCGGTAACTGCGCTTTGCCCAGCGCCGTACCTTTATGGCTCGACGTGGTCACGATGGTGTATCCCGCTTTACGGAAGGTTTCCAGCACTTCAAGGAAGTTATCCGCACTGATGGCTTTAACGTGTTCTGCGCCGCCTTCAGCGGTACGGACTGCTGCGCCAGATTCCAGCTGGGCCGGATCCTGAACCATCATCCCGTTGATACCAAAATGCGCACAAGAACGCATGATACCGCCGAGGTTGTGCGGGTTACCGACGTTTTCCAGCGCCAGCACACAGTCTTTCGCCGGAGCCGTTTGCAGATACGTTTCTGCATCCAGACCCTGACGTTTTTTGATCAGGAAGCACACGCCGCCGTGGTGTTCGGTGCCGGAGGCTTTCGCCAGTTCGTCATCTTCAACCACATGGTAGGCTTTGCGGTTCGCCGCCATCCAGCGCAGCGCTTCGCGGAAACGCGGAGTCACGGACTGCACAAACCATGCACGCACAATCGCGTCCGGACGGCTGGCAAACAGTGCCTGACAGGCGTTTTCGCCATACACACGGGTTTCTTCCTGACGCTGACGACGCAGTTGTTCAGGATCGATAAAGCTTTTACCGCTGATACCGCCGTGATCCGGAACAGATTCATCTGCCGGCGGACGTGAAACTGTTTTCCACGGCGAAGAGTACGGGCCGTCGTCGTCACGCGCCGGACGACGCGGGCGATCATCACCACGGCGTGGTGCCGGTCCGCGGGAATCGCCACGGGAATCGCTGCTGCGACGCTCATTGCGGCGGGCATCGTCTGGACGGGAACCCTGGCGAGGTTTATCGCCCGGACGTCCTTTATTGTTAGAAGGACGTTTATCGTTATTGCGGTTATCGCCGTCGTCGTCACTGCGGACGTACATCACTTTGACTTTGCCGTTCTTGCCACTGAATGAATCGTTCATTTTTCTCTCCACCTACGCGCAGGGCGCGAAGATTACCTGATGTCTGTGAGCTAAGCCACAGGCTTTGGACCAAAAGCTAAAAACTATCGTAATCATTGAATAAACCACGTTGTTTACGTGACGTATCGACCCCATACTTACAACATATAAGTAACATATCAGCCGTGTTCTTTACCGCTTTTAAGGATAAAACCGGGGTTGTGGTTGATACCATTCTCACGTTAAGCAATGTAGAGGCTATTTTATGAATACGGTTTGTTCATCATGTCAGGCCACCAACCGCCTGCCTGAGGATCGTATCGACGACGGCGCAAAATGCGGCCGTTGCGGTCATGCACTTTTTGAAGGCGATGTCATTCACGCGACTGCCGCCACGCTGGACAAATACCTGCAGGATGATCTGCCGGTGGTTGTCGATTTCTGGGCACCGTGGTGTGGCCCTTGTGTTAACTTTGCGCCGATTTTTGAAGACGTTGCACAGGAACGCGCCGGTAAAATCCGCTTCATCAAGGTTAATACCGAAGCTGAACCTGAACTGAGCGCGCGGTTCCGTATCCGCAGTATTCCGACCATTATGGTGTTTAATGAAGGCAAAATGGTCGATATGTTGAGTGGAGCAATGCCTAAAGCACCGTTCAACAACTGGCTTAATGAATCATTGTAACGCATAAGCCGCTATAAAGCCCTGCTGAAGGCCCGTCACCGCACGGGCCTTTTTCTGTTCCGAACACAAGCCACTTGCCTGCCACCACCGGGCGATTAGAATAGCCGTTTTTCGCATACCGGAATGCCTATGTCAGACAATGCCGTCCTTCGCCTGCGTGAGCAGCGTTTAGCCCGATCCACCCGTCCTTTTCTTGCGCGTGGTTCACGGGCGATACGCTGTCAGACCTGCCTGTTGCCCAAACGCCACTGCATCTGCGCCACGCGCGAAATTCATCAGGCCACCAGCCGTTTTTGTCTGGTGATGTTTGACACGGAGCCGATGAAACCGAGCAATACGGGTCGCTTAATCGCGGACGTGTTGCCGGATACGCAGGCGTTTTTGTGGTCACGCACGCAAACCGATCCGGCTCTGCTGGAAGCAATTGCGGACCCGCAGCGTCAGGCTTATGTGGTGTTTCCCGCCTCTTTCGCCGAACCGCCGCGTCAGGTGTTTACCGAAGTTCCGGCGGGCAGCAAACCGCCTTTATTCATTATGCTCGACGGCACCTGGAACGAAGCGCGCAAAATGTTCCGCAAAAGCCCGTATCTGGATAATTTGCCGGTTTTCTCTCTCGATGTAAGCGCCAGCTCCGGCTATATCCTTCGGGAAGCCTCGCGCCCGGAACTGCATTGCACCGTGGAAGTGGCCGCCGCCCTGCTGGAAAAAGCCGGTGATCTCGATGCTTCAGCGGGCCTCTCACGCCACTTTACCCATTTCCGCACCCAGTATCTGGCCGGAAAACCCCATCATCCGGTGCACCAGCTCACAGCAAAGAACGAAGAAAACCTCTAGAATCATGGGAACATGATGAACCGGAGACGTTATGAGTCAGCGCGGACTGGAAGCCTTATTACGACCTGAATCTATCGCGGTCATTGGCGCGAGCAATAAACCGGGGCGGGCCGGATATCTGATGATGCGCAATCTGCTCGACAGCGGATTCAATGGCCCGGTGCTGCCGGTTACACCCGCTTATCGCGCGGTGTGCGGCGTACTGACCTGGCGGGATGTCGCCAGCCTGCCGATGTCGCCCGATCTCGCCATTCTCTGTACCCACGCTGACCGCAATCTTGCATTGCTCGAACAGCTCGGCGAACGTGGCTGCAAGACGGTCATTGTGCTTTCCTCACAGCCACAACAATTCGTTGAACTCAAAACCAGCGCCCAGCGCTTTTCGATGCGCCTGCTCGGACCCAACAGCCTGGGCATTCTTGCACCGTGGCAAAAACTAAACGCCAGTTTTTCGCCGGTGCCCATCCTGCCCGGTAAGCTGGCGTTTATTTCGCAATCGGCTGCGGTCGCCAATACGATTCTGGACTGGGCGCAACAGCGTGCCGTCGGCTTTTCCTATTTCGTATCACTGGGCGACAGCCTGGATATTGATGTCGATGACCTGCTCGATTTCCTCGCCCGCGACAGTAAAACCAGCGCTATTTTGCTCTATCTCGAACACATCAGCGATGCACGGCGCTTTCTTTCTGCCTCCCGCAGTGCCTCACGCAATAAACCGATTCTGGTGATCAAAAGTGGTCGCAGCGGACAGGCGCAGCAATTACTCAACAGCCCGCTTAGCCTCGACGCCGCCTATAATGCGGCTATTCAGCGCGCCGGTTTACTGCGCGTGCAGGATACGCACGAGCTGTTTTCCGCCGTTGAAACGCTGAGCCATATGCGCCCGTTACGCGGTGAGCGTTTGTTTATCATCAGTAACGGTGCCGCTCCTGCCGCGATGGCGCTGGATCAGTTGCTTTCGCGTAACGGCAAACTGGCGAAACTGAGCGATGAAACCTGCCAAAAACTGAGTGCCATTCTGCCTGACAATATTGCCGTCTCGAATCCGCTGGATTTGCATGATGACGCCACACCGCAGCTGTATCAGGCTGTGATGACCACCCTGCTGGACAGCACTGATTACGATGCGCTGCTGGTGATCCACGCCCCCAGCGCCGTCGCACACGGTACGGTGACCGCCAGCCATCTGATCGATGCTGTGCATAAGCATTCGCGTGGCAAATACATCACGCTGCTAACCAACTGGTGCGGCGAGTTTTCCTCGCAGGAAGCCCGCAAGTTATTCACCGAAGCCGGGATCCCGACTTACCGGACACCGGAAGGAACGGTGACGGCGTTTATGCATATGGTGGAATATCGCCGGAACCAAAAGCAGCTGAAAGAAACACCGGCACTTCCGGCCGACCTCGAGCAGAACACTGATCAGGCGCATCAGTTGATCGCCCGCACACTGGCGGAAGGCACGACACAGCTGGATACACATGAGGTACGCCCGATTTTGCAGGCGTACGGCATGAATGTGCTGCCGACGTGGATTGCCAGCGACAGCGCAGAAGCGGTGAATATCGCCAGCCAGGTGGGTTATCCGGTGGCGCTGAAATTGCGCTCCCCTGACATCCCGCATAATTCTGAAGTACAGGGCGTGATGTTATATCTGCGTACCGCCAGCGAAGTCGCGCAGGCGGCGAATGCCATTTTTGACCGTGCCAGACAGGCGTTTCCGCAAGCGAGAATTCTGGGGCTGCTGGTGCAAACCATGGCCAACCGGCCAGGCTCACAAGAATTGCGCGTGGTGGTCGAACAGGATCCGGTATTCGGCCCGCTGATCATGCTGGCCGAAGGCGGTACCGACTGGCGACCTGAAAGACAGGCGGCGATTTCCCTGCCGCCGCTGAACATGACGCTTGCACGTTATCAGGTAGTTCAGGCGCTGAAGAGTGGAAAAATTCGTGGCCGCCATGCCCTGCATCCTCTTGATATACCGGCGCTGAGTCAGTTGCTGGTGAATGTGTCGAACCTGATTATCGACTGCCCGGAGATCGAACGGCTGGATATCCATCCTCTGCTGATTTCCGGCAGTGAGCTCAGCCTGCTGGATGTGTCCATGCAGCTTTGTGCACAGGGAGCAGAGGCACCGTCACGACTGGCGATTCGCCCTTATCCGCGCGAGTTGGAAGAGCGCGTTATACTGAAAGACGGATCACCGGCATTGTTCCGGCCAATCCTTCCGGAAGATGAGCCGCTGCTTAAAGCATTTATCCTGAAAGTCACTAAGGAAGACCTGTATTACCGCTACTTCAGTGAGATCAATGAGTTCACCCATGAAGATTTAGCGAACATGACACAGATCGACTACGACCGTGAAATGGCGTTCGTCGCCATTCGTACTGTGAATGATGAAAGTGAAATTATTGGCGTCACCCGGGCGGTCTCGGATCCGGATAATATTGATGCTGAATTCTCGGTACTGGTGCGGTCGGATCTGAAAGGTCTGGGGCTCGGAAGGCGGCTGCTTGATAAGATGATCCATTACGCGGCAGAGCACGGCCTGCAACGTCTGACCGGCATTACGATGCCCAATAACCGTGGCATGATCACGCTGGCCAGAAAACTCGAATTCGACGTCGATATTCAGATCCAGGACGGCATTGTGAACCTCTCACTGGCACTGGAAAAGACCCGGATTTCGCAGCAGAAAGCCGCGAGCCTGCGCCATGAACAGGCAAAAGATGCGCACATGGGGCAGGACTAATGGTATTATCGACCGATTGTGCGGTTACCACTGTCTGCTTGTGCCGCTAAAGCCATTACATGAAGAGAGAAGAAGCGCACTGTGATGTTGTCAAAATTTAAACGTAATAAACATCAACAACACCTTGCTCAGTTGCCCAAACTCCCCCAAACGGTTGATGCTGTAAAAACACTCTACTGCCCTGCAGATTTCCGTAAGACGCTGCTCGAAGCCATTGCCAACGCCACCCAACGGATTTATCTGGTCGCGCTCTATTTAGAGAACGATGATGGCGGTCGTGATGTATTGTCGGCGCTATATGCCGCCAAGCAGCAACGTCCTGAACTGGAGATTTGTGTGCTGGTTGACTGGCACCGCGCGCAGCGTGGTCGCATTGGCGCGGCAGCGTCAAACACCAATGCTGACTGGTATTGTCGCATGGCAAAAGAGCATCCTGAGCTTTCCGTGCCGGTGTATGGCGTTCCGGTCAATACCCGTGAAGCGTTAGGTGTTTTGCATCTCAAAGGCTTTGTTATTGACGATCAGGTGATCTACAGCGGCGCGAGCCTCAATGATGTTTATCTGCATCGTCATGAAAAATACCGCTACGATCGCTATCAGTTACTGTCCAACGCCCCGCTGGCAGATGCCATGATCGACTTTATGAAGAAGTCGATCCTGACAGCCGCAGCGGTACAGCGTCTTGATCGTGAAGATCGCCCGAAAAGCATTGAGATTAAAAACGAAACGCGTCAGTTCCGTCAGAATCTGCGCAGCAGCGGTTATCATTTCAAAGACAGCGCAGGGAATGATGAGCTGGCAGTGACCCCTATCGTCGGTCTGGGCAAACAAAATGAGCTTAACCGAACTATCCATCATCTCATGGCCAGTACGGAACATAAGCTGACGTTGTGTACGCCTTATTTCAATATGCCTGCCATGCTGGCACGTAATATTATTCATCTGCTGCGTCGTGGTAAGCAGGTTGAAATTATCGTGGGTGACAAAACCGCAAACGATTTTTATATTCCGCAGGATCAGCCATTCAAAATCATCGGTGCCTTACCGTATTTGTATGAAATTAATCTGCGTCGTTTCCTGAGCCGTTTACAACGCTTCGTGGACAGCGGACAGTTGATTGTCCGCCTGTGGAAAGACGGTGATAACAGCTATCACCTGAAGGGAATGTGGGTGGATGACCGCTGGCAACTTATTACCGGTAATAACCTGAATCCTCGCGCCTGGCGTCTGGATTTGGAGAATGCCATTTTGATCCATGATCCGCATAAAGAGCTGGCGATCGCGCGACACAAAGAACTGGAAGAAATACGCCAGCACACGCAGGTTGTCTCGCATTATATGGAGCTGGAAAGTATTCCTAATTACCCGGTGAAAGTCCGTAAGCTTATCCGCCGTCTGCGCCGGATACGTATCGACAGATTAATCAGCCGGATTCTGTAATTGGCTATACTGAAAGCCTGATCATCGTGATCGGGCTTTTTTGTATTTGGAATTCCACTTTGTGATGCAAAAATTCTCCTGGCTCTCAGGCTTCCTGTCATTATGCTTATAGCAGGCGCAGCTGCTGGCTACAGCGCTTACCATCTTATCCATTATTAAAAGTGCATCCCTGCACTCTCTCCGTAAGAATTACAGCTGTATTTCCTTTCCTTTGCGGTGCAATTTCATCGATACCACCAAAGCGATCAAACACATTACGCAGACATACCAGAAAAATACTTCCTCTATATTCCAGGATTTAAAGGTCAGGGCGACATATTCTGCCGAACCACCAAACACAGCATTTGCAACCGCATAAGATAATCCGACACCCAATGCCCTCACTTCCGGCGGGAACATTTCCGCCTTTAATAATCCGCTGATTGATGTGTAAAAACTGACAATCAGCAGTGCCAAAACAATAAGTCCGAAGGCGATATAAGGACTGGTAACGGTTTGCAGAATATACAAAATCGGGATGGTGAAAACAGTCGCCAGGCCGCTGAATATCAACATAGAACTGCGTCGACCTATTTTATCCGAGAGCCCGCCAATAATAGGCTGCAAACACATAAAGACAAACAGGGCGACGGTCATTAAGGCACTCGCTGTTTTGGTATCCATCCCGGCAGTATTCACCAGATATTTTTGCATATAAGTGGTGAAGGTATAGAAGGTCAGGGATCCTGCCGCCGTGAACCCTAATACCATCATAAATGCCTTTTTATGCTTCCATAAACCCGAGAGGGTACCAGCATCTTTATGCTCACGAGTTTGTTTATCTGATGTTTCGTTCAGTGAACGCCGCAGGAACAACGCCACGACAGCAAGCACAGCGCCTAAGGCAAAGGGGATCCGCCACGCCCAGGATTTAAGCTCATCATTGGAGAATATCTGCTGCAGTATAACCAGAACCAGAAGTGCTAATAGTTGCCCACCGATCAAGGTCACATACTGAAATGAAGCATAAAAACCGCGACGTCCTTTAATCGCAACTTCACTCATATAAGTTGCGCTTGTTCCGTATTCCCCACCAACAGAAAGCCCCTGGAATAGACGGGCGACCAGTAATAAGACCGGTGCCCAGCTGCCTATCGTCGCGTAGGTTGGCAAACAGGCGATCACCAGCGAACCGCAGCACATCATGCAGACCGAGATCATCATTGAGTTTTTGCGCCCATGTTTATCGGCGATATAACCAAATAACCATCCTCCAATAGGGCGCATAAAGAATCCTGCGGCAAAAACGCCTGCAGTTTGTAATAACTGGGTTGTACTGTTTCCGCTGGGGAAAAATGAAGAAGCAAAATAGAGCGAACAAAAGGAATAGACGTAGAAGTCAAACCATTCGACCAGATTTCCCGAAGATGCCCCCACAATCGCAAAAATACGTTTCTTCTTATCTTGCTGATCATGATTCTCAGATTGAGATCCCAGAGTATCCTTCATATTATTTTCTCCCAATAGTTCCTGCTATAAGCGTGGTTATGACTATTTTTTATCGATAGGAAATATTGAGTTAAGCAACGAATGGATAAGGAAGAGAGGAAAGTTGACGAGTTACCTGCGTTTGCGTTGTTTTTTGTGATGCAGCGCGTGGTTAAAGGTAACTTTTAGTTAAATTCCGCATAGCAAAAAGCCCCGTACTTTCGTACGGGGCTTTCCACTTATTTGATGCCTGGCAGTTCCCTACTCTCGCATGGGGAGACCCCACACTACCATCGGCGCTACGGCGTTTCACTTCTG
>NZ_JABAED010000020.1:34380-102759 GCF_023701875.1 Rahnella sp. CG8 | reverse complement strand
GGCAGAGCTCACGGGCAGAAACCCCGGCTTCAGCCTCGCGGAGGATACTGATGATCTGTTCGTCGGAAAAACGCTTCCTCATGGGGATGTCCTCATGTGGCTTATGAAGACATTACTAACATCGTGGTGTATTAATCAACGGGGAGCAGGTCAGATTATTTGCACCAATGGGCTCAAAATCTTCGCTTTTGCCAGTTGTTTTTTGTCATGTTTTGGCTGAATACATGCACGAATTGATTGTTCTCCCCGTATGTGACCTCGCTCATGCTCCCATTTTCCCTATGTACTAAACCTAATCATCGTCTTATGACGACTATCAGACCCTGACAGCATTCTTTTATCCTTTTTCCGACAAAACTGTCGTAGCGGCTGAATGCGTATGTCGGGTAAACGTCCTGGCCGTACCCTACGAGTCATAACAAAAAGTAGCTCAGACTACACGCGAGGAAAGAAACATGTACAAACGCTTATTTGTGGCAGCAGCAGTAGCAACAGCATTTTGTGGCGCAGTTCAGGCGGCTCCGCTGGTTGTTGGTTTTTCGCAGATCGGCTCTGAGTCTGGGTGGCGTTCTGCGGAAACCAAAGTCTCTAAATCAGAAGCGGAAAAACGTGGTATTACACTGAAAATATCTGATGCTCAGCAAAAACAAGAGAACCAAATCAAAGCAATACGTTCATTCATCGCACAGGGTGTTGATGCCATTTTCATCGCTCCTGTTGTTGCTACTGGCTGGGCTCCGGTTCTGACCGAAGCTAAAGAAGCTAAGATCCCTGTGTTCCTGTTAGACCGTACGATCGAAGTCAGTGATCCGTCTCTTTACACTGCTGCAGTCGCTTCTGACAGCGTGTATGAGGGCAAAGTGGCGGGTGACTGGCTGGTGAAGGACGCTGCTGGCAAACCATGTAATGTTGTCGAATTGCAGGGTACGGTCGGTGCCAGTGTGGCGTTAAATCGTAAACAAGGTTTTGCAGATGCGTTGAAAGCTGCACCAAACGTCAAAATTATCCGCTCACAGTCCGGCGATTTCACCCGCAGTAAAGGCAAAGAAGTAATGGAAAGCTTCATCAAGGCTGAGCAAAACGGTAAGAACATTTGTGCTGTTTACGCCCATAACGACGATATGGCGATCGGTGCAATTCAGGCTATCAAAGAAGCTGGCCTGAAACCGGGTTCGCAGATCAAAATCGTCTCTATCGACGGTGTTCCTGATATCTACAAAGCTATGCTGGCGGGTGAAGCGAATGCTTCTGTTGAGCTGACACCAAACATGGCTGGCCCGGCATTTGATGCGCTGATTGCGATGAAAAAGGATGGTACGCAACCGAAGAAATTCATTCAGACTCAATCCGCGTTGATCCTGCCGGACATGGCTCAGAAAGAGTATGACATGAAGAAAAACATGGGTTACTGAGCCGGTTTACCGGCTTGTCTCACGGGCAAGCCGGTAACAATTATTCCCTTTTCGCTTATAGCGAATGCAGCAGGAGTAGTGACGTGACGGATAATCCTGGTTCAGAAACGCTGCTTGAAGTACGCGGTTTATCAGTTGAATTCCCCGGCGTAAAAGCGCTGGAAAATGTCGACTTTACCCTCGAACGCGGTGAAATTGTTGCCCTTTTAGGTGAGAACGGCGCCGGTAAGTCCACAATGATTAAGGCCCTCACCGGTGTCTATAAACGTTCTGCTGGCCAGGTCTTTCTTAACGGAAAACCGATCGAGCCAATCAGTACTGCTGATGCCCAGTCGCTGGGGATTGGTACGGTATATCAGGAAGTAAATCTCCTGCCAAATATCTCTGTTGCTGCCAACTTGTTCATCGGGCGCGAGCCAACCCGTTTCGGTCTGGTCAATCAGCGCAAGATGGAACAACAGGCCGACGCCCTTCTGGAAGGCTATGGGCTGCATCTGGATGTCAGCCAGCCACTCTCAACCTACTCCATTGCGATTCAGCAAATCGTGGCAATTGCCCGCGCTGTTGACCTGTCTGCACAGGTTTTAATTCTTGATGAACCCACCGCCAGCCTTGATGCCAAAGAAGTCAGTATGTTGCTCGATATTCTGGTTCAACTGCGTGATAAAGGGGTGGGGATGATTTTCGTCACCCATTTCCTCGATCAGGTTTATCGGATCAGCGACCGGATTACCGTTTTGCGAAACGGTAAGCGTGTGGGGTCTGAACGAACGGTGGATTTACCGCGTATCGATCTCGTACCGATGATGCTGGGACACAGTTTTGATGAAAACCTGCTCAAACGCACCGAACATAGAAATGTGACGGGTGAGCCGTTAGTGGATTTCAAAGACTATGGGCGTCGAGGTGTGGTCGAGCATTTTGACCTGAAAGTACGTCGGGGTGAAATCGTCGGACTGGCGGGGTTACTGGGATCAGGACGGACAGAAACCGCTCAGCTGATTTTTGGCATTAAAGGGCATGACAGCGGCAATGCACGTGTCGATGGCAAAGAAGTCGCCATCAGCACACCCAGAAAAGCGGCTAAACTGGGGTTTGGTTACTGCCCGGAAGATCGTAAAACCGATGGCATTATCGGCGCGGCTACAGTGCGTGAAAATATCATCCTTGCCTTACAGGCGCAGCGCGGCTGGTTGCGTCCTTTACCCATGAAAGAGCAGCATCAGATCGCCGAAAAATTTATCAAACTCCTCGGCATCCGTACACCGGGCACTGAGCAGGAAATTCAGTATCTTTCCGGTGGTAACCAGCAAAAAGTATTGCTGTCCCGCTGGCTTGCAACCAATCCTCGTTTCCTCATTCTCGATGAACCTACCCGTGGGATTGACGTCGGTGCCCATGCAGAAATCATCCGTCTGATTGAAAAACTTTGTGACGAAGGCCTGGCGTTACTGGTCATTTCCTCTGAGCTGGAAGAACTGGCGGGTTATGCCGATCGTATTGTTGTCTTACGAGACCGTCGTCATATTGCCGAAATTGAGCAGGCTGATATCTCCGTGCCAGCCATTATGAAAGCCATTGCGGCGCAATGAGGGGAGATAGTGATGAATAACAGGAGCCTGCCAATGACGGGAAAACCGCGCAAAGTAAGATGGGTATTTCCAAAAGGCGCCACGCAAATCGGTGCTTTCGTCGCAATATTAATCATAGACAGCCTGGTCGCCCCGGGCTTTTTCTCTATCCATATTCAGGATGGCCGCTTGTTTGGCAGCCTGGTGGATATTTTCAACCGTGGTGCCCCTGTCGCTTTGCTGGCTCTCGGGATGACGCTGGTTATTGCGACCGGCGGCATCGACCTTTCCGTCGGTGCGGTCATGGCGATTGCCGGTGCAACAGCCGCGACCATGACGGTGCAAGGATATCCGCTGATGATCGTGCTGCTGGCCTCGGTCGGGGTGGGGGCAATATGCGGTTTGTGGAATGGCTTTTTGGTCGCTGTTCTGCAAATTCAGCCGATTGTTGCCACGCTGATGCTGATGGTCGCCGGACGTGGCATCGCACAGCTGATTACGGAAGGGCAAATCGTCACGTTTGAACACAATGGTCTATCGCAGTTTGGCAGTGGTTCTTTGTTCTATCTGCCAATGCCGGTGATCATTGCCGTCGCCATGCTGGTTCTTGTCTGGGCGCTGACGCGGAAAACAGCGCTTGGCCTGTTCATCGAATCAGTCGGCATCAATATCCGTTCTGCTTATAACGCCGGCGTAAATGCCCGTTTAGTGCTGATCTCCACTTACGTCATTTGTGGGATTTGCGCGGCCGTTGCGGGCGTTATCATAACGGCTGATATTCGCGGAGCGGACGCCAATAATGCCGGACTATGGCTGGAACTTGATGCCATTCTTGCCGTCGTCATCGGCGGCGGCTCGTTACTGGGTGGACGTTTTAACCTGCTTCTTTCGGTTGTCGGTGCACTGATCATTCAGGGAATGAATACCGGCATTCTGCTCTCCGGCTTCAAACCGGAATTCAACCTGGTGCTGAAAGCTCTGGTGGTGCTCGCTGTACTGGTAGTTCAGTCTCCCCGCGTCTCTTTCAGTAATCTGTTCCGGAGGAAAGGATAATGCTCAAAAGAAATCTGCCCCTGCTGATTACGATCGTGGTTTTCCTGGCCGGATACGCCTATTGCTTCACTCAGTTCCCCGGTTTTGCATCCACACGCGTGTTTTTTGATTTGCTGACGGATAACGCGTTTCTCGGCATCGTGGCCGTCGGGATGACATTTGTCATCTTATCCGGCGGCATCGATCTGTCAGTGGGTTCTGTTATCGCTTTCACCGGTGTTTTGCTGGCGAAACTCATCGGTGCTTATGGCATCGCGCCTGGCTATGCCTTTGTCATCGTGCTGTTGATGGGCACCACGTTTGGTGCGCTGATGGGATGGATCATTGATACGTTGAAACTGCCTGCTTTCATCATCACGCTGGCGGGCATGTTTTTTGTGCGCGGTATGAGTTTTATTGTTTCGGAAGAATCGTTGCCGATTAACCATCCGGTTTATGAATTCCTCGCCAATTATGCCTGGAAAATGCCCGGTGGTGGTCGTTTCACATTGCTGGCTCTGGTTATGCTGCTGGTGGTGCTTGGCGGGATTATTCTGGCTCACCGTACGCGATTCGGTAACAACGTCTATGCCGTTGGCGGCAGCAATGTGTCGGCTGCGCTGATGGGGGTGCCGGTAAGGCGTACCACGATTTATATCTACATGCTGTCCAGTACGCTGGCGGTCTTATCGGGCATCATTTTCTCGCTCTACACTTCTGCGGGTTATGCACTCGCGGCGAGTGGTGTAGAACTGGATGCTATCGCCTCTGTTGTGATTGGCGGGACGTTACTGAGTGGCGGCGTAGGCACGGTTTTAGGCAGCTTGTTTGGTGTGCTTATTCAGGGGCTGATCCAAACCTACATCACTTTCGATGGTACGCTTAGTTCGTGGTGGACCAAAATCGTGATGGGCGTTTTGTTGTTTATCTTCATCGGATTGCAAAAAGGGATGGGCAGCTTCTGGACAGCCAGAAGAGCGCGCCATCCGCGACCAGAACCGTCCTGAAACAGGACGGTATCAGAAATTAGTGATCAGCGGTGTTTTGAGTAACTGACGGATCAACACTTGCTGGTCGCTGGTTTGCAGCCAGACGGCGTAAAGCGGGCGGATCACCGGCGGAACATCTTCATGTGCGGCCAGTTGCGGATATTCTTTGGCCCAGTGCGCAGGCAGGAACGCACAACCGCCGGTATTTTCCAGCAACTGACGCGTCAGATGTGCAGAGGTTGTGGTTAACACCGGTTCCTGATCGCTGTTTTGCAGTTTTTCCTGCTGAGGAAAATCAGCGCCCCATTCCAGCTTCACATACGGTGATTGTTCGCTTCTGACCGTTTTCTGCGATGAGAATAGTCGTAACGAGAAATTACCTAGTAACTGACTTGAGAGCTCGTCCATCTTTGGTGGCTCGGTGGTGATCAGCAAATCCAGTTGTCTTTCATGCAATTGTTTGACCAGCGACTGACGCAGTGCAATGCGCGCCTCAAGCCTAAGCGTGCCACGCTGGGTGTAAAGAGACTGCAGCCACGGGGTCAGATAGGCTTCCCAGAGCGACGCCGTCGCACCAATCGACAATTCTGTGTGCTGTAACGAGCGTACAACCTCTTTTTTCGCCATTTGCCACGTTGACATAAGATTCTCTGCATAAGGCAGCAGACGTTCTCCTGCGGGCGTTAAGCGGATGTTATTGCGATGCCGTGTGAATAAATTGGCGCCAAGTTGGGTTTCCAGTTGCCGGATACGAAAGCTGACAGCGGATTGAGTCAGGTAAAGGGATTCCGCCGCCCGACCAAAGTGGCGAGTTCTACTGACCTCCAAAAAGGTTTTCAGTAATTCCGTGTCCAAAACTATCTCCAATATTTTTTGTCGTTAAGATTTAAATGTTTTGTTTTACACAATGTCAAGCCTAACTAATACTCCGCGCCATAACAGCACGACCATGAGAGAATTAGGAGCGTGTCAGATGGCGGAAAGCTTCACCACGACAAGTCGTTTTTTTGATAATAAACATTACCCTCGCGGGTTCTCCCGGCATGGCGATTTCACCATTAAAGAAGCGCAAATGCTAGAACGTTACGGCTTTGCTTTTAACGAGCTGGATCTGGGAAAACGTGAGCCCGTTACCGACGAAGAAAAACTGTTCCTGGAGGTTTGCCGTGGTACGCGCGAACCGGTAACGGATGCAGAAAAAGTGTGGAACAAATACATTGTCCGCACTCGTCGTCCGAAGAAATTCCACACGTTGTCTGGCGGTAAACCGCAGGCTGACGCTGTAGAAGACTACACGGAAAGCGATGACTAATGAAACGGGGCGATGCCCCGTTTTTTTATGCCAGGCTCTTATGTAGAGTTAACAATAGCCTATCCATGCTGCGATAGCTCAGTGCTTCAGCAATATGTCTTCGCTCAATCGATTCCTCGCCACCCAAATCAGCCAATGTTCTCGCGACTTTCAGAATGCGATGCCAGGCTCTGACCGATAATCCCAGTTTGTGCAGGACTTCTTCCAGAAATTCAGCATCTGCTTTGGTTAACACACAGTACGTCTCCACTTCGCTACTGCTCAGATGCGCGTTGACTTTTCCCGCGCGTTTTAACTGAATTTCTCTGGCGGTCAGTACCCGTTCCCGTACTTGTACACTATTTTCCCTGAGCACAGGCGTATGGTTTTGCTGGCTCAAAATGCCGGGCGGCAGGAGCGGGACTTCAATCGACAGATCGAATCTGTCGAGAAATGGCCCGGAAAGCCGGCTCAGGTAGCGTAAAACCTGCTGTGGCGGTGTGCGGTTATGAATGCCCTGATAGTGTCCGGTCGGGCTGGGATTCATCGCTGCAATCAGTTGCGCTCTTGCCGGATAGCGGACTTTCGCCCGTGCACGGGAAATGGTGATTTCGCCGGATTCCATTGGCTGGCGCAAGGCATCAAGAACCTGGCGCTGAAATTCTGGCAGTTCGTCGAGAAACAATACGCCGTTATGTGCCAGTGATATTTCTCCCGGTCTGGGTAACGACCCGCCTCCCACCAGCGCGCTCATGGATGTGCTGTGATGCGGTGCACGAAAGGGGCGGATGCGTGAAAACTCGCCGTCATCTTCGGGGTTATACACCAGGCTGGCAATGGCGGCCGTTTCCAGCTTTTCCTCGTTACTCATGGGCGGCAGTAAACCGGGCAACCGGCTAGCCAGCATGGTTTTTCCGGTGCCAGGAGGCCCAATCAACAATAAATTATGCCCTCCCGCTGCCGCCACTTCGAGCGCGCGCTTTGATTGCTCCTGTCCGATGATATCGGCAATGTCAGGTTGATACTCGGGCGGAGGCGCCGTCGCCGGAAATTCAATCGGTGGCAAATTGTCCTCGCCCTGAAGGAATGCGCAGACCTGCAATAAGTGCCCGGCCACCTGCGCTACACCGGGATCAAGAAGCGTCATTTCCGTCTGATTACTTTGCGGCAGGATCAACACCCGGCCTTCTTTTTGCGCCTCAAGTGCCGCCGGAATCGCGCCATTTACGCTGCGCAGCGCACCGGAAAGGCCCAGCTCACCCAGAAACTCGTACTCCTCAAGCTTATCGCCCTGAAGCTGCTCTGAGGCCACCAGAATCGCCAGCGCGATGGACAAATCATACCGGCCGCCTTCTTTGGGTAAATCAGCGGGTGCAAGATTGACGGTGATGCGTTTGGCCGGAAAGGTAAACCCGCAGTTGATGATGGCGCTGCGAACCCGATCTCTGGCTTCCTTGACGGTGGTTTCCGGTAAACCGACCAGTGTCAGGGCCGGTAATCCGTTGCTGATATGGACCTCGATCGAGACACCGGGTGCCTGAACCCCCAGCGATGCGCGGGTATATACCACGGCTAATGACATGCTTTTTCCTTTCTATGAGCTCTGCTGACGGCAGCATGCCTGAGCTGGAAACGCTTTCGGGAAGAAGTTTGCTGCAATGCGTAATGCGATGGGAAAATAATCTGCAAGTCACCGACTTAACATGAAGGGATGCGAACTGCTTCGCAACGACAGCAATACTCCTTAACAGTTTAAGGTTTCTGGAAACAAATTAGCGGACTAATTAAGTTGCCGCAAATACCGGCAGGGGTGTTTAATCTTGCTGTATTTAACAATAAATAAACAAATACAGAACACTGATTAACATCTCTCTGCCTGACCAGGGATTTTCCGCAATGCCCTGGTGAGTGCACTACCTGCAGCTATTCCGAAATAGGGACTCACCCATGTTTGGTTGGACTTCTCGGCAGCGTAACGTTGCCATCGCCAGCTTTCTGAGCTGGACTCTCGACGCTTTCGATTTCTTCATTTTGGTCTTCCTGCTCAGCGATATCGCATCGGCATTTCAGGTAGATATCAAACAGGTCACGCTGGCAATACTGCTGACGCTGGCCGTGCGACCGATTGGGGCGTTGCTGTTCGGGCGTGCGGCGGAAAAGTACGGGCGCAAGCCGGTGCTGATGGTCAATATCGCGCTATTTTCTTTCTTCGAGCTGTGTACTGCGGCGGCACCTTCCCTGACCGTTTTCCTGATCCTTCGCGTGATTTACGGCATTGCGATGGGCGGTGTCTGGGGCGTAGCTTCTTCTCTGGCGATGGAAACCATACCTGACCGTTCCCGTGGCGTGATGTCGGGGATTTTTCAGGCGGGTTATCCGTTTGGTTATCTGCTGGCGGCGGTGGTATATGGTTTGCTGTTTAATGTGGTCGGCTGGCGCGGCATGTTTGTGATTGGTGCTGTGCCGGTTTTCCTGCTGCCTTTCATCTGGTTCAAAGTACAGGAATCGCCGGTCTGGCTGGCGGCGCGGGAACGCAACGAAAGCACGGCACTGATGCCGGTGCTGAAGAAAAACTGGAAGCTATGTATTTATCTGGTTGTGCTGATGGCGGGTTTTAATTTCTTCAGCCACGGTACGCAAGATCTCTATCCGACGTTCCTGAAAGTTCAGCACGGTTTTGACGCACATACCGTCAGTTTAATCGCCATAAGCTACAACATTGCGTCAATTATCGGTGGGATCTTCTTTGGTTCGCTGTCTGAGAAAATTGGTCGTAAGAAAGCGATTATTATCGCCGCGTTGCTTTCACTGCCGGTCATTCCATTATGGGCCTTCTCCGGCGGTTCATGGATGCTGGGGCTGGGCGCGTTCCTGATGCAGTTTATGGTGCAGGGCGCATGGGGCGTCGTGCCGACTTATCTGACCGAACTGGTGCCTGCTAACACGCGCGCGGTTCTGCCGGGGTTTGTTTACCAGCTCGGTAATCTGATTGCTTCGGTTAATGCGACGCTTCAGGCTTACATTGCCGAAAGCCACGGACACAACTACGGACTGGCGATGGCAATTGTGGCCGGTACTGTCGCCATTCTGATTTCTGTTCTGGTGGCATTTGGCCGGGATACCCGCGGAAAAGCGATTGCTGGAGCAATAAATAATCAAACGGCAAATCATCACGCTAAGTTTTGATTTTTCAGATGATTTTTCATGGTTTCTGCAACGGACTGCAAATAATAACGCAAGAAAAATGTTGTCATTAATCATCTTACTGTGATAACTCTGTAGGCAATCGTTCGCAATATGAATTTTAGAAACCTAAAAATGAAAGCCCTTCTCCTCGTAGTTAGCCTAGTCGTGATTAGCGTGGTGGTGATTATTATCCCACCGTGCGGGGCTGCACTTGGACGAAGAAAGGCTTATTAAACAAGCCTGAACCTGAAAAGAAACCCCGCACCGAAAGGTCCGGGGTTTTTTTTTGGGTCAGGAATTTCAGAGAACAGAGAAGCGGGGTCGGAAAATGAGCAACAGCATAATATTCTGCACTTGTCGCAAAAAGGCAGGAGAATAAAGATGAACGGAGCACAATGGGTAGTACAAGCGTTGCGTGCGCAGGGTGTAAATACAGTATTTGGTTATCCTGGCGGGGCAATCATGCCGGTATACGATGCATTGTATGACGGCGGCGTGGAACACCTGTTGTGCCGGCATGAGCAGGGTGCTGCAATGGCCGCCATCGGCTATGCCCGTTCTACCGGAAAAGTTGGCGTCTGTATCGCCACTTCCGGTCCTGGTGCGACCAACCTGATCACCGGTCTGGCCGACGCGCTGTTAGACTCCGTTCCGCTGGTGGCCATCACCGGGCAGGTTGGTTCTGCCTTCATCGGCACCGATGCCTTCCAGGAAATCGACGTTTTAGGGTTGTCCCTGGCCTGCACCAAACACAGCTTCCTGGTTGAATCTCTGGAAGCGCTGCCGGAAATCATGGCGGAAGCCTTTGCCATCGCCAGCTCTGGTCGTCCGGGCCCGGTTCTGATCGACATTCCGAAAGATATCCAGCTGGCCGTGGGTGAATTACCGCCGCATCTGGTGGCGGTTGAAGAAACTTTTCCGCATCCTGCGGCTGAATTACAACAAGCCCGCGCCATGATCGCTGCCGCGCAAAAACCGATGGTTTACGTCGGTGGCGGTGTCGGTATCGCGCAGGCCGTTCCGGCATTACGCGAATTCATTACTGCGACAGGCATTCCTGCGGTAGCAACGTTGAAAGGTCTGGGGGCGCCGGATGCCAGCGACCCATGTTATCTGGGTATGCTGGGCATGCACGGTACCAAAGCGGCGAATCTGGCTGTTCAGTCCTGCGATTTGCTGATTGCCGTCGGCGCGCGTTTCGATGACCGCGTGACCGGCAAGCTGAATACTTTTGCGCCAGACGCCGCGGTTATCCACATGGATATCGATCCGGCCGAGCTGAACAAATTGCGCCAGGCGCATGTGGCGTTGCAGGGTGATCTGAATGCGCTGTTACCGGCGCTGCAACAACCCCTGAACATCAACGCCTGGCGTGATGAAGTGATGACGCTGAAAGCGCAGGGCGAATGGCGCTACGATCATCCGGGTGAAGCGATTTATGCGCCGTTGTTACTGAAACAAATCTCTGACCGTAAATCGGCCAATACCGTGGTGACCACCGACGTCGGCCAGCATCAGATGTGGACCGCGCAACATATGCAGTTCACTCGCCCGGAAAACTTCATCACCTCCAGCGGTCTGGGCACGATGGGTTTCGGCGTTCCTGCCGCCGTCGGCGCACAGGTTGCCCGCCCCGACGATATGGTGATCTGCGTTTCCGGTGACGGTTCATTCATGATGAATGTTCAGGAGCTGGGCACCATCAAGCGAAAACAGTTGCCCGTCAAAATCCTGTTGCTGGATAACCAGCGATTAGGGATGGTTCGACAGTGGCAGGAATTGTTCTTCGACGGACGCTTCAGTGAAACCAACCTCTCCGATAACCCCGATTTTGTCACGCTGGCCAGCGCATTCAACATCCCCGGCCAGCGTATCCACCGTAAAGATCAAGTCGATGCCGCTCTGGACGCTTTCTTCAACAGTGAAGGTCCGTATTTGCTCCAGGTTTCCATCGACGAAAATGAGAATGTCTGGCCGCTGGTTCCTCCGGGCGCAGGCAACGAAACCATGCTGGAGAAAATGTCATGATGCAACATAACGTCTCAATTCAGGCCCGCTTCCGCCCCGAAATGTTAGAGCGCGTATTACGCGTCGTCCGTCACCGTGGTTTTCAGGTGTGCGCAATGAACATGACGCCGATGGTCAATGCGGAAAACATAAATATCGAATTGACCGTTGCCAGTCAGCGGCCCGTAGATTTACTGTCTTCACAGTTACGCAAACTTATGGATGTCGCTTGTGTCGAGATCCAGCAACATACATCACAACAAATACGCGCGAATGCGTGAGTAAAGGAACGAGAGAATGACGAAGAAAGCTGATTACATTTGGTTCAACGGCGAGATGGTTCCGTGGGCAGAAGCTAAAGTCCATGTCATGTCACACGCACTGCATTACGGCACTTCCGTTTTCGAAGGCGTGCGTTGCTACGACTCCCATAAAGGCCCGGTCGTATTCCGTCACCGTGAACATATGCAGCGTCTGCGCGATTCCGCAAAAATTTACCGTATGCCTGTTTCCCAGAGTGTGGATGAGCTGATGGAAGCTTGCCGCGAAACCCTGCGTAAAAACAATCTGGTCAGCGCGTATATCCGTCCGCTGGTGTTTGTCGGCGATGTGGGTATGGGCGTTAATCCGCCGGACGGCTACAAAACTGATGTGATCATCGCCGCCTTCCCGTGGGGCGCGTATCTGGGTGAAGAAGCGCTGGAGCAGGGTATCGACGCGATGGTGTCTTCATGGAACCGCGTTGCTGCAAACACCATTCCAACCGCTGCGAAAGCCGGTGGTAACTACCTGTCCTCCCTGCTGGTCGGCAGCGAAGCACGTCGTCACGGTTATCAGGAAGGTATCGCGCTGGACATTCACGGCTATGTGTCTGAAGGCGCTGGCGAAAACCTGTTTGAAGTGAAAGAAGGCATTCTGTTCACACCGCCATTTACCTCTTCTGCCCTGCCAGGTATCACCCGTGACGCTATTATTAAACTGGCAAAAGACCTGGGTCTTGAAGTGCGTGAGCAAGTTCTGTCCCGTGAATCCCTGTATCTGGCAGACGAAGTCTTCATGTCCGGTACCGCTGCAGAAATCACCCCGGTGCGCAGCGTTGACGGCATTCAGGTCGGTATCGGTAAACGTGGTCCGGTGACCAAACAAATTCAGGATGCATTCTTCGGCCTGTTCACCGGCAAAACCGAAGATAAATGGGGTTGGCTGGATCCAATCAACCCACAATAATTTTACCCGTCATCCTTCAGGCCGCCTCCGCGTTCGCTGCCTGGTGCAACCCGAATGATTCAGGGTAAATAAGAAATTCAGCAGGTAGCGATTTCGCTGCCTGCTAAACAGAAATGATTTGGAGTGAACAGAGCATGCCTAAGTACCGTTCCCACACCACGACACACGGCCGCAACATGGCTGGCGCCCGCGCATTATGGCGCGCTACCGGCATGACGGATAACGATTTTGGTAAGCCCATTATTGCCGTCGTCAACTCATTCACCCAGTTCGTGCCGGGCCACGTGCATTTGCGCGATTTGGGTAAGCTGGTTGCCGAGCAAATCGAAGCGTCCGGCGGCGTGGCGAAAGAATTCAACACTATCGCTGTGGATGACGGGATTGCCATGGGGCATGGCGGCATGCTGTATTCATTGCCTTCACGCGAACTGATTGCTGACTCGGTGGAATACATGGTTAACGCGCACTGCGCTGATGCCATGGTGTGTATTTCCAACTGCGACAAAATCACCCCGGGAATGCTGATGGCGTCACTGCGCCTGAATATTCCGGTGATCTTCGTTTCCGGTGGTCCGATGGAAGCCGGTAAAACCAAACTGTCTGACAAAATCATCAAACTCGACCTGGTCGATGCGATGATTCAGGGCGCAAACCCGAACGTCAGTGATGCCGACAGCGAACAAATCGAACGTTCTGCCTGTCCGACCTGCGGCTCCTGTTCCGGTATGTTTACCGCCAACTCCATGAACTGTCTGACCGAAGCGCTGGGCCTTTCTCAGCCGGGTAACGGTTCATTGCTGGCTACTCACGCCGATCGCCGCGATTTGTTCCTTAACGCCGGTCGCCGCATCGTTGAGCTGACCAAACGTTATTACGAAAAAGACGATGAAAGCGCATTGCCGCGCAACATCGCCAGCAAAGCGGCATTCGAAAACGCCATGATCCTGGATATCGCGATGGGCGGCTCGACTAACACCGTTCTTCACCTGCTGGCTGCCGCGCAGGAAGGCGAAATCGACTTCGACATGACCGACATCGACCGTCTGTCACGCAAAGTCCCGCACCTGTGTAAAGTCGCGCCAAGCACTCAGAAATACCACATGGAAGACGTTCACCGTGCCGGTGGCGTGCTGGCGATTCTGGGTGAACTGGATCGCGCCAATCTTCTGAACCGCGACGTGAAAAACATTCTTGGCCTGACCCTGAACCAGACGCTGGATCAGTACGACATCATGCTGACCAAAGACGAAGCGGTGAAAAAAATGTTCCGCGCCGGTCCCGCAGGTATCCGTACTACCCAGGCGTTCTCACAGGATTGCCGCTGGGACACATTGGATGATGACCGTGCCGATGGCTGTATCCGTTCTCTGGAACATGCTTTCAGTAAAGACGGCGGTCTGGCCGTGCTTTACGGCAACATCGCCGAAGCGGGCAGTATCGTTAAAACGGCGGGCGTGGATAAATCCAACCTGACTTTCCGTGGTCCGGCAAAAGTGTACGAAAGCCAGGACAGCGCAGTTGAAGCGATTCTTGGCGGCAAAGTGGTTTCCGGCGACGTTGTTGTGATTCGTTACGAAGGGCCGAAAGGCGGGCCGGGCATGCAGGAAATGCTGTATCCGACCACTTACCTGAAATCCATGGGTCTCGGCAAAGAGTGCGCGCTGATTACCGATGGTCGTTTCTCCGGCGGCACATCCGGTCTGTCTATCGGCCACGTTTCTCCGGAAGCGGGCAGCGGCGGCCTGATTGCACTGGTGGAAGATGGCGACATCATCGATATCGACATTCCGAACCGTAGCATGGTGCTGGATGTGCCTGCGGCAGAACTGGCGGCGCGTCACGAAGCTGAACTGGCACGTGGCGACAAAGCCTGGACGCCGAAAAACCGCGAACGTGTGGTTTCACTTGCGCTGCGTGCTTACGCATTGCTGGCGACCAGTGCCGATAAAGGCGCAGTGCGCGACAAGTCTAAGCTGGGAGGCTGACAGTCATGGCGGTATCACAACCTCTACCCGACCAGCCGTGCGGCGCAGAATACCTGCGTGCCGTGCTGCGTGCGCCGGTTTATGAAGTCGCACAGGTTACGCCTTTGCAGGTCATGGAAAAGATCTCTTCCCGGTTGGGTAACACCATTCTGGTGAAGAGGGAGGATCGTCAGGCCGTCCACAGTTTTAAACTGCGCGGTGCCTATTCGATGATCGCCAGCCTGACGGAAGAACAGGCTGCGCGTGGCGTTATCACTGCGTCCGCGGGAAATCACGCGCAGGGTGTTGCATTGTCGGCGACCAAAAAAGGCATCAAATCTCTGATTGTGATGCCGGTTGCCACAGCGGATATCAAAGTGGATGCCGTGCGTAACTTTGGCGGTGAAGTGTTGCTGCATGGCGCGAATTTCGATGAGGCGAAAGCCAAAGCGATCACGCTGTCGCAGGAACAGGGCATGACTTTTGTGCCGCCATTTGATCATCCGGCGGTGATTGCCGGGCAGGGCACGCTGGCCATGGAGTTGCTGCAACAGGATGCGCATCTCGACCGCGTATTCGTGCCTGTCGGCGGTGGCGGTCTGGCCGCTGGTGTCGCCGTGCTGATCAAACAACTGATGCCGCAGATTCAGGTCATCGGTGTTGAAGCTGAAGATTCTGCCTGTCTGCGCGCGGCAATGGACGCCGGTGAACCGGTCGACCTGGCGCGTGTGGGTTTGTTCGCAGAAGGCGTGGCGGTGAAACGTATCGGCAACGAAACGTTCCGCTTGTGTCGCGAATATCTTGATGACGTCATCACCGTCGACAGCGATTCAATTTGTGCCGCGGTGAAAGACTTGTTCGAAGACGTGCGTGCAATTGCCGAACCTTCCGGCGCACTGGCGCTGGCGGGGCTGAAGAAATACGTGCAGCAGCACAATATTCAGGGCGAACGCCTGGCGCATGTGCTTTCCGGGGCGAACGTGAATTTCCACGGTCTGCGTTACGTGTCGGAACGCTGTGAGCTGGGCGAGCAACGCGAAGCGCTACTGGCGGTGACCATTCCTGAGCGCAAAGGCAGTTTCCTGAAGTTTTGCCAGCTGCTGGGGGGCCGTTCGGTGACAGAGTTCAACTACCGTTATGCCGATGCCGACAACGCCTGCATTTTTGTGGGCGTGCGTCTGACGCGCGGTCACGCAGAGCGTCAGGAAATTATCGACGAACTGAATCACGACGGTTATCAGGTTGTGGATCTGTCCGACGATGAAATGGCGAAACTTCATGTGCGTTACATGGTGGGCGGGCGTCCGACCAAGCCTCTGCGCGAGCGGCTTTACAGCTTTGAATTCCCGGAATCTCCGGGGGCTTTGCTGAAATTCCTGCATACGCTGGGCACGCACTGGAATATTTCGCTGTTCCATTACCGCAGTCACGGTACCGATTTCGGTCGTGTGCTGGCCGCGTTTGAGCTGAACGAAGAAGAGCCGGAGTTCGAGCAGAACCTGTCGGCGCTGGGTTATGACTGTCACAACGAAAGTGATAATCCGGCGTTCCGCTTCTTCCTGGCGGGCTAAAACTAAACGGGGCATCTGAAAAGTGCCCCTTTTTATTCTGTAAACGTTCAGAGCAACTGCCAGAACGCGTCGATCAGTGGTTCGCTAAGGCGTTTTCTTTGCACGCAGACGCCCAGTTCCAGCGGCGCGCCAAGCGTGATGTTATCCAGAATGGAAATACGGTTGCGTACCGGTTCCGGGCTGTTATCGACCACTACGGACGGGATCAGCGCGATGCCGCAACCGAGCGCGACCATCGATACAATGGCTTCGTGGCCGGATACCGTGGCATAAATCAGTGGATTGCTCAGGCGGTTGCGTTTGAACCAGACGTCAATGCGTTTTCGCGCCGGGCCATGTTCCGGCAGGATGAACGGAATTTGCGACCAGTCCGGATGCGGCTCACTGACCTGGGTGCGGACGGCGCAGGGCAGGGAAGGAGAAATCAGGATCATCGGGATTTCGCCGATCTGCGTGAAATCGACGCTGCCCGGCAAACTTTCCGGACGACCGGCAATCGCCAGATCCGCTTCGGTGGACTGGACTTTTTCAACCGCATCCGCAGCGTCGCCGGTGGTGAGTTTGATTTCGACCAGCGGATGCTGCGCACGGAAGCGGTCAAGGATTGGCGGCAAATGGCTGTAGGCGGCCGTCACCGAGCAGAACAGGTGCAGTTCGCCGCTCAGCGTCGGGCCATGCTGATCCAGCCCGCTGCGCAGTTGCTGGTAATGCAGAAGCGTTTGCTGGGCAAAGTTTTTGAGTTGTTCACCGGCACTGGTCAGTTGCACGGTGCGGTTATCACGCTGAAATAACGGCTGGCCGAGTTCTTCTTCCAGCCGTTGGATCTGGCGTGACAACGTGGACGGGCTGACATGCATCGCCTTCGACGAACGCCCGAAATGGCGGCTTTCCGCCAGATGTAAAAACAGTTTCAGATCACGTAAGTCCATAAAGAATATCCGGCTCTTTGGCGTTAAAGATGACTGATTGAGAGTATTGCATAATCTGCAACGTCATCTTCGTAATATATCAATTTAAGCAATGTGTCACATGACATATAGTGAATTCACGGCGTTCACCAGCTCACCGGTGAAACAAAAAATAACAGCACTTACCTCGATAGAACGGAGCAAGACATGGCTAACTATTTCAACACACTGAACCTGCGTCAGCAGCTGGCACAACTGGGCAAATGCCGCTTTATGGGTCGCGATGAATTCGCGGACGAAGCCAGCTACCTCAAAGGTAAAAAAGTGGTGATTGTAGGCTGTGGCGCACAGGGCCTGAACCAGGGTCTGAACATGCGTGATTCCGGTCTGGATGTGTCTTACACCCTGCGTGCAGAAGCGATTGCTGAGAAGCGTGCTTCATGGCGTAAAGCGACCGAAAACGGCTTTAAAGTCGGCACCTACGAAGAACTGATCCCGCAGGCAGATCTGGTTATTAACCTGACGCCAGACAAACAGCACAGCGCGGTGGTTAAAGCGGTTCAGCCTCTGATGAAAGACGGTGCAACGCTGGGCTATTCCCACGGTTTCAACATCGTTGAAGTGGGCGAGCAAATCCGTAAAGACATCACCGTGGTGATGGTTGCGCCGAAATGCCCGGGTACCGAAGTGCGTGAAGAATACAAACGTGGTTTCGGTGTACCAACACTGATCGCCGTTCACCCGGAAAACGACCCGAAAGGCGAAGGCATGGCGATCGCTAAAGCCTGGGCAGCAGCAACCGGCGGCCATCGTGCAGGTGTTCTGCAATCTTCCTTCGTTGCCGAAGTGAAATCTGACCTGATGGGCGAGCAGACTATCCTGTGCGGCATGTTGCAGGCGGGTTCTCTGCTGTGCTTCGACAAACTGGTTGCTGACGGCGTTGATGAAGCTTACGCAGAAAAACTGCTGCAGTTCGGCTGGGAAACCATCACCGAAGCGCTGAAACAAGGCGGCATCACGCTGATGATGGACCGTCTGTCTAACCCGGCGAAGTTGCGTGCTTATGCGCTGTCCGAACAACTGAAAGAGATCATGGCGCCGCTGTTCCAGAAACATATGGACGACATCATCTCTGGCGAATTCTCCAGCGGCATGATGGCTGACTGGGCGAACGACGATAAGAAACTGCTGACGTGGCGTGAAGAGACGGGCGCAACCGCATTCGAAAACGCGCCACAGTTCGAAGGTAAAATCTCCGAGCAGGAATACTTCGACCACGGTGTTGTGATGATTGCGATGGTGAAAGCAGGTGTTGAGCTGGCTTTCGAAACCATGGTAGCTTCCGGCATCATCGAAGAATCTGCTTACTACGAATCACTGCACGAACTGCCGCTGATCGCCAACACCGTTGCACGTAAGCGTCTGTACGAAATGAACGTGGTAATCTCCGATACGGCTGAATACGGTAACTACCTGTTCGCTAACGCTGCCGTACCGTTGCTGAAAGAGTTCATGACCACTCTGCAGGCAGGCGATTTGGGCAAATCAGTTGCCGAAACTCAGGTTGATAACGCGCAGCTGCGCGATGTTAACGAAGCGATTCGCAATCACCCGATTGAGTCCATCGGCCGCACCCTGCGTGGCTATATGACCGACATGAAACGCATTGCTGTAGCGAGTTAATTCATTAACCCTCAGGTATGAAATAGAAATAAAAAGGGCACTGCATGAAAATGCGGTGCCCTTTCTTTTGGTTCTGTCTGAGGCAGAACTTAGTTGCGGTACAAAATCTTAATGATGTGGTAACCGAACTGAGTGTGCAGCGGGCCCTGTGGCTCGATCAGCGGCGCAGAGAAAACCACTTTATCGAAAGCTGGCACCATTGCGCCTTGCTTGAATTCACCTAAATGGCCGCCTTTCTTGCCTGACGGACAGGTGGAATGTTTTTTAGCCAGTTTCTCAAAATCGCCACCGTTCTTCAGTTGTTCCAGAAGATCAAGTGCCTGTGCTTCTTCCTTTACCAGGATATGCATTGCTGCGGCAGTTTTTGCCATGATAAGACCTTTTTGCGAGAGTGTTTCCAGAGGCGTAATGTAACATCTGAAACACTGCGGGGGGAATCCGGCCTGCATTCCATACATCACAAATTGCGCCTTAAAGCCTGTCAATCTCAGGCGATGTTTCTGCTACAATCGCCGTCCTTGTCTATCAGGTGAGCAAAAATACGCCATGCGATTAAACCCCAGCCAACAACACGCCGTCGAATTCGTCACCGGACCCTGCCTGGTTCTGGCGGGGGCTGGCTCCGGTAAAACCCGTGTAATTACCAATAAAATCGCGCACCTGATCCGTGAATGTGGCTATCAGGCACGTCACATTGCGGCTGTCACCTTTACCAATAAAGCCGCGCGTGAAATGAAAGAGCGTGTTGCACAAACCCTCGGTCGCAAAGAAGCGCGGGGCTTGCTGATTGCAACGTTCCACACGCTCGGGCTGGAAATCATCAAACGCGAATTTGCTGCCCTGGGGATGAAATCTAACTTCTCTTTATTTGATGATCAGGACCAGCTGGCGCTGCTGAAAGAGCTGAGCGAAAAATGGCTGGAGAACGATAAAACATTATTGCAGCAGCTGGTTTCCACGATCTCCAACTGGAAAAACGATCTGGTTGATCCTTCGCATGCCGCCGGGCTGGCGCGATCTGAACGTGATCAAATCTTTGCGCACTGCTACAGCCTTTATCACGATCATATGCGCGCGTGTAATATTCTCGACTTCGATGACCTGATCCTGTTGCCTACGTTACTGCTGCAAAGTAATGAAGAAGTGCGTGAACGCTGGCAGAACAAGTTGCGTTATCTGCTGGTCGATGAATATCAGGACACTAACACCAGCCAGTACATGATGGTGAAATTGCTGGTCGGCAACCGCGCACGTTTCACCGTTGTTGGTGACGATGACCAGTCGATTTACTCCTGGCGCGGTGCTCGACCGCAAAACCTGGTGCTGCTGAAAGAAGACTTCCCGCAGTTACAGGTCATCAAACTTGAGCAAAATTACCGTTCCACCCAGCGTATTCTGAAAGCTGCCAACATTCTGATTGCCAATAATCCGCATGTGTTCGAGAAGCGCTTGTTCTCTGAACTGGCTTATGGCGAAACGCTGAAGGTCGTGACGGCGAATAATGAAGATCATGAATCCGAGCGGGTGGTCGGTGAGCTAATTGCTCATCATTTCATCAACAAAACCGCTTATGGCGATTACGCGATTTTGTACCGTGGTAACCACCAGTCGCGTTTGTTTGAAAAAATGCTGATGCAAAACCGCATCCCGTACCGGATTTCCGGCGGCACGTCCTTCTTCTCCCGACCGGAGATTAAAGACCTGCTGGCCTATTTGCGAGTGCTGACCAATCCGGACGACGACAGCGCATTCCTGCGCATCGTTAACACGCCACGTCGTGAAATCGGCGCGGCCACCCTGCAGAAACTGGGGGAGTGGGCCAATCAGCGCAACAAAGGGCTGTTCAAAGCCAGTTTTGATATGGGACTGAGCCAGTCTCTGACCGGACGCGGGCTGGAATCCCTGCAACGTTTCACGCACTGGATGGGCAATATCTCTGAGCTGGCCGAACGTGAGCCGGTTGCGGCTGTCCGGGATTTGATCCACGGCGTTGACTATGAAAGCTGGCTGTTTGAAACCTCACCAAGCCCGAAAGCGGCTGAAATGCGCATGAAAAACGTTAATCAGCTGTTCAGCTGGATGACGGAAATGCTTGAGGGTACCGATCTGGATGAGCCAATGACGCTCACGCAGGTGGTCACCCGCTTCACGCTGCGTGACATGATGGAACGCGGTGAGAACGACGAAGAGCTGGACCAGGTTCAGCTGATGACGCTGCATGCTTCGAAAGGGCTGGAGTTCCCGTATGTGTATCTGGTCGGTATGGAAGAAGGTTTGCTGCCGCATCAGAGCAGTATCGATGAAGACAACGTGGATGAAGAGCGGCGTCTGGCTTATGTGGGGATTACCCGGGCACAAAAAGAGCTGACGTTTACACTCTGTCGCGAACGCCGTCAGTACGGCGAGCTGATCCGTCCGGAACCGAGCCGCTTCCTGCTGGAATTACCACAGGATGACCTGGCCTGGGAAAGCGAACGTAAAGTGGTAAGTGCGCAGGAACGCATGGTGAAAGGGCAAAGCCATCTGGAGAAAATTCGCGAGCAACTGGCGAAAGCGAAAGGCGGCAATTAGGCATTAAACATGAGCCATTAAAAAAGCAGAGGCTGATGAATCAGGTCTCTGCTTTTCTAACGTTTTACAACTGCTCATCACTGTTCTTCGACAAACAGCGGCCAGTGGACATAACTTTGCCAGTGGCTTTCCTGCTCTAATTCTTCAGCGCGCAAAGGATGCTGTTCCAGCCAGCCCTGCGGCACAATCACACTCAGTTCATCATCATTAGCACGTAAACGCACAGCCGGCAGTGTGTCGTCGCGACGACGGCTGGCAAATATAATCGCCAGGCGCAGAATACGACAAAGACGTTGTGCCTGACGCGGCGGCACGGCATTTTGCTCATTGAGCAACGGTAAATCGAGCATGTTGTTCTGGTTTTGCAGTAACGTCGCCAGCAGTTTTTTCTGCGCCGGCGTGAAACCCGGTAAATCCAGATGACGGATCAGATAGGCTGCGTGATGCGGTGCTTTCTTGAAATCGACACTCAGACCAATTTCGTGGATCAGACAGGCACTGTTGAGCAGTTCACGGGCACGGGCATCCAGCTTCCATTCCTGAGCCACCTGCAGCGAAAAGTTCTCAGCCAGTTGCGCCACACGCTCGGCCTGCTCGTTATCCAGCAGATAACGGCGTTGCAGATTACGCAGCGTACGCTGACGGATATCCTGCTCGATCGGCAAATGCAGCATGCCGTAAACCAGACCTTCACGCAGTGCACCACCCGCCAGTGTCATCATCTCGATGTTCAGCGTTTTGAAAATGGCGATCAGAATAGACAGTCCGCTCGGGAAAACCAGCGCACGTTCAAGGGTCAGACCTTCAATCTCCAGTTCTTCCAGCTTGCCGCACTGAATGGCGCGCTGTTTGAGCTGCTGAAGTTTAGGCAGTGTGATGCGTTCATCCATGCCCTGAGCGACCATGATTTCCTGCAAGGCTTGCACGGTACCTGAAGCGCCGACACAAATCTG
Organism: Rahnella sp. CG8; assembly: GCF_023701875.1. NCBI lineage: Bacteria > Pseudomonadati > Pseudomonadota > Gammaproteobacteria > Enterobacterales > Yersiniaceae > Rahnella > Rahnella sp. CG8. Next base: position 80,394 of record NZ_JABAED010000020.1, on the reverse strand, counting down.
CCAGCCATTGGCAATCAGCTCAGGTGCCACAGGAAGGATCATGTCGGTCGCAGCCTGTTCAGCCTGATCAAAGTTTTCTTTTGCCAGATTTCGATCTGCAAAATACTGCTCGAGCCAGGTGACGCAGCCCATCGAAAGGCTATAAAGCGTGGTGGCCTGAGCCCCAATGCCGGTCACCAGTTCGGTGCTGCCACCACCAATATCGACCACCAGACGTTTATCTGGCCCGCCCGTGGTGTGAGCAACGCCGTGATAAATCAGACGTGCTTCTTCTTCACCGGTAATGACCTGAATCGGGCAACCGAGAATTGCCTGAGCTTTACCCAGAAACTCATCGGCATTGCTGGCAAGACGCAGCGTTGCGGTGGCAACCACACGAATTTGGTCGCGCGGGATATCCTGCAATCTTTCAGAAAATAGTTTCAGGCATTGCCAGCCACGCTGCATCGCTTCCTGAGAAAGCAGGTTTTGTTTATCCAGACCGGCTGCCAGACGCACTTTGCGCTTAATTCTGGCGAGGGTCTGGATACTGCCTGCCACCTCACGAACAACCAGCATGTGAAAGCTGTTAGAGCCCAGATCAATCGCTGCATACAGTGAGGTGGAACTTAACATAGGTTATCAGCCCGGACGTTTACGGTTGCTACGTGGTGCACTGCTGCGACGTGAAGACGAATTACTGTTGCGGCGCGGGCCGTTACCGGTGCGCGAGCGGGCAAGACGTTTTGCAGGAGGCAAATCAGTTAACAGCGCATCGCTGTTGTATTTACTCACCGGAATGCTGTGGCCGGTATAGGTTTCTATCGCTGGCAGATTCAGGGCATATTCTTCACACGCCAGGCTGATGGAATGACCACTCAGACCCGCACGGCCGGTACGACCAATGCGATGCACGTAGTCTTCACAGTCGTCAGGCAAGTCATAGTTAAAGACGTGTGTCACGGCAGGAATGTGCAAACCACGGGCAGCAACGTCGGTCGCAACCAGAATATCCAGCGTGCCTTTAGTGAAGTCTTCCAGAACGCGAAGGCGTTTTTTCTGCGGGACGTCACCGGTCAGCAAACCGACGCGGTGTCCGTCGGCAGCCAGATGGCCCCAGACATCTTCACAACGGTGTTTGGTGTTTGCAAAAATAATGCAACGATCCGGCCATTCCTCTTCAATCAGCGTCTGTAACAGGCGCATTTTTTCTTCATTTGAAGGATAGAACAGCTCTTCCTGAATACGGTGGCCCGTTTTTTGTTCCGGTTCGATCTCAATCGACTCGGCATTATTCATGTTTTCGAACGCCAGTTCTTTCACACGATAGGAAAGCGTTGCTGAGAACAGCATGTTCAGGCGTTGATTAGCAGGAGGCATCCGGCGGAACAACCAGCGGATATCTTTGATGAAGCCCAGATCGAACATACGGTCTGCTTCATCCAGTACCACCACCTGGATCGCGCCCAGGTCGATGTGGTTCTGTTTAGTGTAATCGATTAAACGGCCGGTGGTTCCGATCAGGATGTCCACGCCGCTTTCCAGCACTTTAAGCTGTTTGTCGTAACCGTCGCCGCCATACGCCAGACCTAATTTCAGCCCGGTAGATTCAGATAATGCTTCGGCGTCGGAGTGAATCTGCACCGCGAGTTCACGCGTAGGTGCCATGATCAAGGCACGCGGCTGGTTAGTCTGACGACCTTCCGCAGCAGGGTGAGAAAGCAGATAATGGAAAGTAGACGCTAAAAAAGCCAGCGTCTTGCCGGTACCGGTTTGCGCCTGACCTGCAACATCACGCCCAGCGAGCGTGATTGGCAATGCCAATGCCTGAATAGGAGTACAGTAATGGAAGCCTTTCTTTTCAAGGGCTTCTACTGCCAGCGGGTGCAGGGCGAAGTCGGAAAACTTCTGTTCGGTCAAGTGTGTTTTGCTCATAGTGTGGTAGAATATCAGCTAACTATTGCTTTACGAAAGCGTATCCGGTGAAATAAAGTCAACCTGATGTTGGTTAATGCTACATCAACAAGGTAAAGATAATCCTTTGGAGTAAACATGAGCGATAAAATTATTCACCTGACCGATGACAGTTTCGACAACGACGTATTGAAAGCCGAAGGGCTGGTGCTGGTCGATTTTTGGGCAGAGTGGTGCGGACCATGTAAGATGATCGCTCCAATTCTGGATGAAATTGCCACTGAGTTCGAAGGCAAGCTGACCATCGCGAAACTGAATATCGACGAAAACCCAGGTACTGCACCTAAATACGGCATCCGTGGTATTCCTACCCTGCTGTTATTTAAAGGCGGCGAAGTCGCAGCAACTAAAGTTGGCGCACTGTCGAAAGGTCAGCTGAAAGAGTTCTTAACAGCTAATCTGTAATCGGTCGGGATGACCCAAGCCAGGTGTTTAGCGGGCTGTCGTGTTTTTCACATTGTCCGCTAGACGCCTGTCAAGAAGCGTGCTAAGTTTACGCTTACTGCAAATAGAGCTTACCTGTAGTTTGATTCTTACGTTTTACTCTGTTGTGTCAAAAACATCTGCCTATAAAGTTTCTTTGAATAATAATTAAATTGAACTGGCACTGTGCTTGACCATCTAACGGTTTTGACAAAATCGGCTTTAAGACACCTTCAATATCAGCATTATCCCTCAAGAATCGCCCGCGAGCGACTACCTGCGGCTGGATTTCCGGGCTGTTATTTAAGTGTCATACAATAAACAGGCATGGATGACCCTGCCATACCCATTCACGACAGATGTTCGAGACATACCCCGAGTTTAAGAACCCACCATTATGAATCTTACCGAATTAAAGAATACGCCGGTCTCTGACCTGATTGCACTCGGCGAAAATATGGGACTGGAAAACCAGGCCCGCATGCGCAAGCAAGACATTATCTTTTCAATATTGAAGCAGCATGCGAAAAGCGGAGAAGACATCTTCGGTGATGGCGTACTGGAGATATTGCAGGATGGATTTGGTTTCCTCCGCTCCGGAGACAGTTCCTACCTCGCAGGCCCCGACGACATCTACGTATCTCCAAGCCAAATCCGCCGCTTCAACCTTCGTACTGGCGACACCATTTCCGGTAAAATCCGCCCACCTAAAGAAGGTGAACGTTATTTTGCCCTGTTGAAAGTTAACGAAGTTAACTACGACAAACCAGAAAACGCCCGCAGCAAAATCCTGTTTGAAAACTTAACCCCTCTGCACGCAAATTCACGTCTGCGTATGGAACGGGGTAACGGTTCAACAGAAGATTTGACCGCTCGCGTACTGGACTTAGCGTCTCCAATTGGCCGTGGCCAACGTGGTCTGATTGTTGCGCCGCCGAAAGCCGGTAAAACCATGCTGCTGCAAAACATCGCGACCAGCATTGCGTATAACCACCCTGATTGCGTACTGATGGTTCTGCTGATTGACGAACGTCCGGAAGAAGTGACCGAGATGCAGCGTCTGGTGAAAGGCGAAGTTATCGCTTCCACCTTTGACGAACCGGCATCCCGACACGTTCAGGTCGCCGAAATGGTGATCGAGAAGGCGAAGCGTCTGGTTGAGCATAAGAAAGATGTGATCATTCTGCTGGACTCCATTACCCGCCTGGCACGTGCTTACAATACCGTGGTACCGGCTTCAGGCAAGGTACTGACCGGTGGTGTGGACGCCAACGCCTTGCACCGTCCAAAACGTTTCTTCGGTGCTGCGCGTAACGTGGAAGAGGGCGGCAGCCTGACCATCATCGCTACTGCGCTGGTCGATACCGGTTCTAAAATGGATGAAGTTATCTATGAAGAATTTAAAGGTACCGGTAACATGGAATTACATCTGGCGCGTAAAATCGCTGAAAAACGTGTATTCCCTGCCATCGACTACAACCGCTCTGGTACCCGTAAAGAAGAGCTGTTGACCACTTCTGAAGAACTGCAAAAAATGTGGATCCTGCGTAAAATCATTCATCCGATGGGTGAGATTGATGCGATGGAATTCCTCATCAACAAGCTTGCAATGACTAAGACAAATGACGACTTCTTCGACATGATGAAACGTTCGTAATTTGGTGTAACGTCAGATCAACGCCACGCACAGTCGTGGCGTTTTTTGCTTTTGGTGGCTACCATAATGCTACTTTGGGAAGATTGTCAGACTATTCGGATAATAGCTGATGGTTTTCCACGTGCCCTTTCTTTACTTTGTCGGTTGATTGCCCAAGAAATGGCAGCAGATAAGGTCTTGCCCGAGACAAAACCATAACTGCCACCATAGGATATGATTTAAGGCTGTGAGGTTTATGATGCTTTCGACTCCACACACCTTATTTTTGCAGAAGAGAATTCTTAACTGTGAATTTACTCAATATGAGTACTGAGCTAGCTGTTGTTTTCGTATTTTCATTCCTCTTTTTATTCGTTGCCCGGAAGGTAGCGAATAAAATCGGACTTGTTGATAAGCCAAATTTTCGTAAGCGTCACCAGGGACTGATCCCACTGGTGGGTGGGATCTCTGTATTTGCTGGCGTTTGCTTTGCCTTTCTGATCACCAGTTATACCATCCCCCATGGCTATCTTTACCTTGCCTGCGCCGGACTACTGGTATTAGTCGGTGGTCTGGATGACCGTTTCGATATCAGTGTCAAAACCCGGGCGATGGTTCAGGCTGTGGTCGCTGTTGCGATGATGAGTTTTGCTAACCTCACCCTTCGCAGCCTCGGACATCTGATTGGTCCCTGGGAAATGGTATTAGGCCCGTTTGGCTATCTTGTCACCCTGTTTGCCGTTTGGGCTGCTATTAATGCCTTCAACATGGTCGACGGTATTGATGGCTTACTGGGTGGCTTGTCTTGTGTCAGCTTTGGTTCGTTAGGCATTATCATGTACGACAGCGGACACATGGAACTCGCGTTCTGGTGCTTCGCGATGATTGCCGCGATCATCCCCTATATTTTACTCAATCTGGGTGTTTTAGGGCCCCGTTACAAAGTCTTTATGGGTGACGCTGGCAGCACGCTGATAGGGTTTACTGTCATCTGGATCCTCCTGCAAAGTACGCAAGGTGAATCTCATCCGATGAATCCGGTGACGGCACTTTGGCTTATCGCTATTCCCCTGATGGACATGGTTGCCATCATGTACCGACGCCTTCGCAAAGGAATGAGCCCGTTCTCAGCGGATCGTCAGCACATTCATCATTTGATCATGCGTGCAGGTTTTACTTCTCGCCAGGCTTTCGTCTTAATTACCGTCGCTGCCGCCATTCTGGCGGGGATTGGCGTGGTGGGCGAACATCTGAGTTTTGTTCCCGAATGGATAATGCTGGCTTTATTCTTCGTTGCCTTCCTGGTGTACGGCATTTGCATCAAGCACGCCTGGCGCGTGGCGCGGTTTATTAAACGGGTTAAAAGACGTTTGCGCCGTTCCTCTAATCAATAATCACTCTTTTAAGCAAGGGCATACTGGCTGTGGATAAACCAGAAATGATGAGAAACCAGAACGAACACGCCATCGAGAACGAGCTTGATATCCGTGGGTTGTGCTGCACTTTATGGAACGGAAAATTCTGGATTGCAGGTCTGGCGGTACTCTTTGCCTTAATCGCCCTGGGTTCGTCTTACCTGATGAAACAGGAATGGAGTTCCACGGCGATCACGGATCGACCTACCGTAAATAATCTTTCGTCCTATTTCTCGCAGGCACAGTTTCTGCGCAATTTGGATGTGCATAACGCGCCGCAGTCAGACGCCAGCAGGCCACCCATTTCTGATGAAGCCTACAACGAGTTTGTCATGCAACTCGCGGCTTATGACACCCGCCGGGATTTCTGGCTGCATAGCCCTTATTACAAGCAACGTCAGGAAAATGATGCGCGTGCTGATGCCGTTTTGCTGGATGAAATGATCAATGACATTCAGTTTACTGCCCGTGATGTACCGAAAGTGCCGAACGATATTGTGAAACTCACTGCGGAAAACGCCGCTGATGCTAATAAGCTTTTACGCCAGTATGTCGATTTTGCCAGCCAGCGTGCTGCACAGCATCTGTATGATGAACTGGAAGGCGCGTGGGCGGCACGAACGCAGTCAATGAAAGCGCAGGTCAAACGTCAGGAAGAAGTTGCTCAGACTATTTTCAAGCGCACCACGCATAATACCGAGCAGGCACTGAAGATTGCTCAGCAGCAAAACATTCATAAAAGTGTGACTGACACCCCCGCTGAAGAATTACCGGATTCCGATATGTTCCTGCTGGGTGTGCCCATGCTCAAGGCCCGTCTTGAATTACTGCAAGCATCCGGTCCGGGGTATGATCTGGACTACGATCAGAACCGTGCGATGCTGTCGACCCTCAACGTCGGGCCAACGCTTACGGCAAAATTCCAGACTTATCGTTATTTGAGAACGCCTGAAGAACCTGTAAAACGTGACAGCCCGCGCCGGGCATTACTGATGATTATGTGGGGCATTGTCGGTGGTTTAATCGGGGCTGGTGTTGCCCTGACTCGCCGTAAAAATAAGAGAAACACATTGTGAAAGTGTTGACGATTTTCGGCACTCGTCCGGAGGCCATCAAAATGGCCCCGCTGGTGCTTGCTTTGTCGCAGGATGCGGCTTTTGAATCTAAAGTTTGTGTTACGGCTCAACACCGTGAAATGCTCGATCAAGTATTGCGCCTCTTTGAAATTACTCCGGATTATGATCTCAACATCATGAAACCAGGGCAGGGTCTGACAGAAATTACCAGCCGGATCCTGACCGGGCTTAAGCCTGTTCTGGATGAGTTCAGGCCTGACATTGTGCTGGTTCACGGTGATACCACCACGACGTTATCCGCCAGCCTTGCGGCGTTTTATCACCAGATCCCCGTCGGGCATGTTGAAGCAGGCCTGCGTACCGGAGATCTGTCTTCTCCGTGGCCGGAAGAAGGCAATCGCCTGTTAACAGGTCATCTGGCGAAATGGCACTTTGCGCCCACCGAGAATGCCAGTGCCAATTTGCAGCGGGAAAATATTGCCGGAGAGAATATTTTTGTCACTGGAAATACGGTGATTGATGCACTGCTCTGGGTTCGCGACCGCTTTAACAGCGATGCCTCGCTGGCCCAGCAACTGGCTGATAACTATCCATTTCTTGATGCGAACAAAAAGCTGATTTTGGTGACGGGCCACCGCCGTGAAAGTTTTGGCGAAGGCTTTGAGCGGATTTGCTCGGCCCTGGCGGAAATTGCGTGCAAGCACCCTGATGTACAAATTGTTTATCCGGTGCATCTCAACCCCAATGTCAGCGAGCCGGTGAACCGCATTCTGCAAAGCATCGACAATATCGTGCTGATTGACCCTCAGGATTATCTGCCGTTCGTTTATCTGATGGATAAAGCCTATCTGATCCTGACCGACTCCGGTGGCGTGCAGGAAGAAGCGCCTTCACTGGGCAAGCCCGTGCTGGTGATGCGTGAAACCACAGAACGTCCGGAAGCGGTTGATGCCGGAACAGTCCGGCTGGTGGGTACAAATCCCGCTAAAATAGTCGAGGAAGTGAACCGTCTGCTGAACGATGAAAACGAATACAACAGCATGAGCCGGGCGCACAATCCTTACGGCGACGGGCATGCCTGCCGCCACATTCTTGACGCATTGAAAAATCATTGGGTATCACAATGAGTTTTAACACTATCTCTGTTATCGGACTGGGCTACATCGGTCTGCCAACCGCCGCCGCTTTTGCCTCACGCCAGAAAAAGGTGGTGGGTGTTGATATCAATCAGCATGCCGTGGAGACGATTAACCGCGGTGCGATCCACATTGTTGAACCCGATCTCGACCTTCTGGTCAGACAGGCGGTTGATGCGGGATTTTTGCGGGCAGTGACTCAGCCTGAACCTGCGGATGCTTTCCTGATCGCTGTCCCGACGCCATTTAAGGGCGATCATTTACCGGATATGAAATTCGTCGAATCTGCTGCACGTTCTCTGGCGCCGGTTCTGAAAAAAGGCGATCTGATCATTCTGGAGTCCACGTCACCAGTGGGTGCGACAGAGCAAATGGCCGCCTGGCTGGCAGAAGTCCGCCCTGACCTGAGCTTCCCTCAGCAGGCCGGTGAGCAATCCGATATCAATATTGCCTATTGCCCGGAGCGCGTGTTGCCAGGGCAGGTGATGGTTGAACTGATTAAAAATGACCGCGTGATTGGCGGCATGACATCAGTTTGTTCACGGCGTGCCAGCGATTTGTATAACATTTTTCTCGAAGGCGAATGTGTTATTACCCACTCCCGCACTGCCGAAATGTGCAAGCTGACGGAAAACAGTTTCCGTGACGTAAACATTGCCTTTGCTAACGAATTGTCGCTGATTTGCGATGCGCAGGGCATTAACGTCTGGGAACTGATCAGCCTGGCGAACCGCCATCCGCGGGTAAATATTTTGCAGCCGGGGCCGGGTGTGGGCGGGCATTGTATTGCGGTTGATCCGTGGTTCATTGTTGCGCAAAACCCTGAGCTGGCAAGAATTATCCGCACGGCGCGTGAAGTGAACGACAGCAAACCGCACTGGGTGGTGGAGCGCGTGAAAGCGGCACTGGCAGATTGCCTGACTACCACGGGCAAACGTGCAGCCGACATCAAAATCGCCTGCTTTGGTCTGGCGTTTAAACCGAATATTGACGATCTCCGTGAAAGCCCGGCAGTGGAAGTGACGCACCTGATTGCCGACTGGCACGCCGGAGAAACCTGGGCGGTTGAGCCTAATGTGCATCAGCTTCCTGCTTCTCTGGCGGACAAAGTGACGTTACATCCCCTTGATCGCGCGCTGGAAGAAGCCGATCTGCTGGTGATGTTAGTCGATCACAAGCCGTTCAAAGCGATCCCTGCTGATCAGGTCCGGCAGTCATGGATTGTGGATACCAAAGGCGTATGGCGATAAACCTGCCTTTGCACGGCAATATCGCCCCGCTCGAATGGGAGAGTGATTTCTTCCAGCTCAACAGTGCGCGTCTGACGCCAGAGGCCTCTGCCGGTGAAATCACGCCGCAGAGGCTGGAACAATATGCGCTGGTGCAGTCGAAAGTGGATGCGTCACAAACGCACACGCTGGACGCACTTTCTGCGCTGGGTTTCCGGCTGGCAGAAGGTGAAACGGACATTTGTGTCGCGGTGACGACGCAAGATAATGCGCTGATGGCCGGGCGTCTGGCGGTACCGGACAATATTGCGGATGTGACCGCGATTGCCCGTCAGGCTTTTCATCTCAGCCGTTTTCGCGCGCCCTGGTATCAGCCTGATGACTGCGCCCGTTTCTATGCGATGTGGGCGGAAAAGGCGGTGCTGGGTACGTTCGACCATCTTTGTCTTTGGGCCGATGACGAGCAGGGCAATGCGCTGGGTTTTGTCACCTTGCGTCGTATTTCGCAAGACGAAGCAAGAATTGGCCTGCTGGCTGTCAGACCTGAATATCAGGGGCAGGGAGCGGGCAAAAAGTTAATGGCGGCTGCGAAAAAATGGTGTGCTGAACAGGGCGTGTCGCGAATGTATGTGGCCACGCAAACCGGCAATATCGCGGCCTTAAATCTTTATCTCGCCAGCGGTGGCAAAGTTATCCGCACGGCGTACTGGTTGTACAGGTGAAACGATGATCCCTTTTAATGCGCCACCGATTGCGGGTACTGAAATTGATTTCATGCGCGAGGCGATGAACAGCGGCAAACTGTGCGGTGACGGCGGGTTTACCATGCGCTGCCAGAAATGGTTTGAACAGCGTTTCAACTGTCCGAAAGTTTTGCTCACGCCGTCCTGTACGGCCTCGCTGGAAATGGCCGCGTTGCTGCTGGATATTCAGCCCGGCGACGAAGTGATTATGCCGAGCTTCACGTTTGTTTCGACGGCCAATGCGTTCGTTTTGCGCGGTGCGAAGATTGTATTTGTGGATGTCCGCCCGGATACCATGAATATTAATGAAACCCTGATTGAAGCGGCTATCACGGAGAAAACGAAAGTGATTGTCCCGGTGCATTACGCGGGCGTGGCCTGTGAAATGGACACCATTATGGCACTCGCCGAAAAACATCATCTGTTTGTAGTGGAAGATGCCGCGCAGGGCGTGATGTCGACCTACAAAGGCAAAGCGCTGGGCACTATCGGCCATATCGGTTGCTTCAGTTTCCATGAAACCAAGAATTACACGGCGGGCGGCGAAGGCGGTGCCACGCTGATTAATGATCCGGCCCTGATTGATCGTGCTGAAATCATTCGTGAAAAAGGCACCAACCGCAGCCAGTTCTTCCGCGGTCAGGTGGATAAATACACCTGGCGTGATATCGGTTCCAGTTATCTGATGTCCGATTTGCAGGCTGCGTATCTGTGGGGAAATCTGGATGCGGCTGAAAAGATTAATCAGCGCCGTCTGGCAATCTGGAATCAGTATTATGAGGTGTTGCAGGATCTGGCCGATGCAGGCCGCATTCAGTTGCCTTCGGTTCCACAAGATTGTGTGCAAAACGCCCATATGTTCTATGTGCGCCTGAACGATATCGACGACCGCGACGCGTTTATTCGTCACATGAAAGCGGCCGATATTCTCACCGTATTCCATTACATCCCGCTGCATGCTTGTCCGGCGGGCGAAAATTTTGGTCGTTTCGCGGGTGTCGATCGTTTCACGACAAAAGAGAGTGAGCGGCTGGTGCGTTTACCGTTGTTTTACAACATGACCGATGACACGCAGCGCGTCGTGATTGCGGCCATGCTGCAATATTTCGCCTGATATGTCGCTGGCAAAAGCATCAGTCTGGACCGCCGGTTCTACGCTGATTAAAATTGGTGCCGGGTTGCTGGTGGTGAAATTGCTGGCCGTAACCTTCGGCCCTGAAGGCGTGGGGCAGGCAGGCAATTTCCGCCAGCTCGTAACCGTACTTGGCGTTCTGTCCGGTGCAGGTATTTTCAATGGTATTACCAAATACGTTGCCGAATATCATCAGGATCCTGAGCGGCTTAAAGCCGTACTCGGCACGTCGTCTTCGCTGATTTTGGGTTTCTCGACGCTGCTGGCCGCCATCTTTTTGCTGGCCGCCGGGCCCATCAGTGTCGGGTTGTTCGGGCACGATCGCTATCAGGCCGTTGTCCGGGCCGTGGCCTTTATCCAGATGGGCATTGCTTACGCCAACTACTTTCAGGCCATCCTGAAAGGTTATCGTGATGCGATGGGTAATGCGCTGGCCGTGATTGGCGGCAGTCTGATTGGTTTACTGGCCTATCTGTTGTGTTTCAAACTGGGTGGCTATGAAGGCGCGCTGGCCGGGCTGGCGCTGGTGCCTGCACTGGTAATACTCCCTGCGGGTGGCATGGTGTGGCGACGAAAATCCTTTCCGCTGGCCTACTTAAAACCGGGCTGGGATCGCTTTATCGCCAGCCATTTGGGGAAATTTACCCTGATGGCGCTGATCACGTCTGTTACGTTGCCCGTGGCGTATGTGATGATGCGAAATCTGCTGGCGGAGCATTACAGCTGGAAGGATGTGGGGATCTGGCAGGGCGTCAGCAGTATTTCTGATGCCTATTTGCAGTTTATCACCGCTTCTTTCAGCGTGTATTTATTGCCGACGTTATCGCGCATGACTGATAAACGCGATGTCTCGCGTGAAATCGTTAAGTCGTTAAAATTTGTTCTGCCCGCCGTGGCGGCCGTCAGTTTTACTGTCTGGCTGCTGCGCGACTTCGCCATCTGGTTGCTGTTTTCAACACAATTTATCGCAATGCGCGATTTGTTTGCCTGGCAGTTAGTCGGTGACGTACTGAAAGTCGGCTCGTATGTTTTTGGCTATCTGGTGATTGCGAGAGCGTCTCTGCGCTTTTACGTGCTGACTGAAATCAGCCAGTTTGCGTTACTGACGGGTTTTTCACATTGGTTGATCCCGATACGGGGTTCCCTTGGCGCCGCGCAAGCGTATATGGCGACGTATGTCGTTTATTTCGCCCTGTGCTGTACCGTATTTGTTATTTATCGTAGACGAGCATGACAACGCTGATTCACGTTTTGGGATCTGACATTCCCCACCATAATGTCACCGTGCTGCGCTTTTTTAATGATGTTCTGGCCGAATGTGCGCCTGAAAAGCTGATTTATCATTTTATGGTGGCGGCAGCGGATGCATCAGCATTTGCTGAATTCACTCGTCTGGATATTCGTGTTTACCCGGACAAAAAATCGCTGGCCGATGCGGTTATTTCCCGCGCCCAGGATCGCACACATCACTTCTTCTTCCATGGTCAGTTCAACCCGACGCTCTGGCTGGCGCTGCTGACCGGCAAAATTAAGTCGCAACAGGCCAGCTGGCACATCTGGGGTGCCGATCTTTATGAATCGGCAGGGGGTCTGAAATTCCGTCTGTTCTATCTGATGCGTCGTCTGGCACAGGGACGTATCGGCCATGTTTTCGCTACCCGCGGCGATCTGATTTATTTCCATCAGCGACATCCGCGTGTACCGTCCTCATTACTGTATTTTCCGACGCGCATGGATCCGTCACTGACGCTTCCAGCCGGTCAGCCTGAACCGACAGGGCCGATGACGGTGCTGGTCGGCAATTCCGGTGACCGCACTAACCGACATATTGAAGCGCTGCGTTCGTTGCATCAGCAGTTTGGTGCGGATATCCGGGTGATTATCCCGATGGGGTATCCGGCCAATAATCATGCGTACATCGATCAGGTGCACAGTGAAGCGTTGAAACTGTTTGCGCCCGAAAACATTGAAGTGATGACTGGCTCGATGCCTTTTGCTGATTATCTTGATGTGCTGCGCCGTTGCTCGCTGGGGTATTTTATTTTCGACCGCCAGCAGGGTATCGGGACGCAGTGTTTGCTGATTCAGTTCGGCGTGCCGTTTGTGGTCAGCCGTCAGAACCCGTTCTGGCAGGATTTGGCGGAGCAAAATCTGCCGGTACTGTTTTATGGTGATGCGCTGGATGCCAGAACCGTGGCCGAAGCGCGCCGTCAGTTGCTGAACACGGATCGGGAGAATATCGCCTTCTTCAACCCGAATTACATCGCGGGCTGGCAACAGGCATTACTGCTGGCGGCAGGAGAAACATCATGACAATGGCACAGCTTGGCGGCCTGTCTGTCGTTTATGCGTTCTCGCTGTTGTTCATTCTGACGCTGACTTATAAAGAATTCCGCCGCGTACGTTTTAACTTCAACGTCCTGTTTTCGCTGTTGTATCTGCTGACATTTTATTTTGGTTTTCCGCTGACCTGTCTGCTGGTTTTCCAGTTCGATGTCAACGTCGTACCGGTTGAAAACCTGTTACAGGCGATGCTGGCCGCAACCTGTTTTTACGGTATTTATTATGTCAGCTATAAAACGCGGCTCAGGGCGAAACATGAAGGCCCGTCCCGCCCGCTGTTTACGATGAACCGTGTCGAAACCCATCTCACCTGGATGTTGCTGGCGCTGATTGCGGTGGTGACGGTTTCTATTTTCTTTGCGCATAACGGCTTTTTGCTGTTTAAGCTCAAGTCGTACAGCCAGATTTTTTCCAGTGATGTGTCCGGAGTTGCGCTTAAACGCTTCTTCTATTTCTTCCTGCCGGCGATGCTGGTGGTGTTCTTCCTCAAACCCAATCCGCAGCGCTGGCTGTTTTTCCTGGTGAGTACCGTCGCATTTGGCCTGCTGACGTACATCATCGTCGGCGGGACGCGCGCGAATATTATCATCGCGTTCGCACTGTTTTTGTTTATCGGCATTGTACGCGGCTGGATTAGTTTGTGGATGCTGGCGGCGGCAGGCGTACTGGGTATCGTTGGTATGTTCTGGCTGGCACTTAAACGCTACGGATTGAATGTCAGCGGCCCTGAGGCGATTTACACGTTCCTTTATCTGACGCGTGATACGTTCTCGCCATGGGAAAATCTGGGGCTGTTGCTGCAAAATTACGACAAAATCAGTTTTCAGGGGCTGGCGCCTATTGTCCGTGATTTCTACGTCTTTATCCCCGGCTGGCTGTGGCATGACCGTCCGGGCGTAGTGCTCAACACGGCCAACTATTTCACCTGGGATGTGCTCGACAACCATTCCGGTCTGGCCATTTCGCCGACGCTAATTGGCTCACTGGTTGTGATGGGCGGAGTTTGGTTTATCCCGCTTGGCGCAGTGGCTGTGGGCATGATCATTAAATGGTTCGACTGGCTTTATGAAAAAGGCAAAGCCGACACCAACATTTATAAGGCCGCCATTTTGCAAAGTTTTTGCTTTGGTGCTGTGTTCAATATGATCGTACTTGCCCGCGAAGGCGTGGATTCCTTTTTCTCGCGGGTGGTGTTTTTCTGTGTCGTATTCGGCGCCTGCCTGATTGTCGCAAAACTGTTGTACTGGATGTTTGACGCTGCCGGGCTGATACGTGCCAAAATGCCGGTCAGGAAAAACCTCATGGAGCCTTTGGCAGTAAGGAAGATGGATGAATTTGGAGAATAAAATCCCGCAATACGACATCCGTGGGATCCGCCTTTGGGGCTTTCGCAATATGGCGCATTTTCTCGATTATCTTTTTGCCGGTCATCAGGTGAAAAACGGTTCGCTGGTGGCGATAAATGCAGAGAAAGTGCTGACGGTCGAAAGCAATCCTGAAATGCGTACGCTGATCGAGCACGCGGAATTTAAGTACCCTGACGGGATCAGCATTGTGCGGGCTATACGGCGTAAATACCCGCAGTCACACGTCTCGCGTATCGCGGGTGCTGACCTCTGGGAAGGGCTGATGGAGCGAGCAGGCCGTGAAGGAACACCGGTCTTTCTGATAGGCGGTAAGCCGGAAGTACTGGCGCAGACAGAAGAAAAGCTGCGCGCCAAGTGGAACGTCAATATTGTCGGTAGCCAGAATGGTTATTTTGTGCCGGAACAGCGCGAGGCATTGTTCGAAAGGGTGAAAAGCAGCGGCGCGGCTATCGTGACCGTGGCAATGGGTTCACCAAAACAGGAAATCCTGATGCGCGATTGCCGCCTTGTGCATCCTGATGCGCTTTATATGGGCATCGGCGGAACCTATGACGTCTTTACCGGACATGTTAAACGTGCGCCTAAAATCTGGCAAAATCTGGGGCTGGAATGGCTCTACCGGTTGATTTTACAGCCGAGCCGTTTACGTCGTCAGCTCAAACTGCTTAAATTTATCCGTTATTACTACACCGGTCGTCTGTAATACTTGCGCCGTGGCTGATCTTCAGCGCGGCGTTTTACCTCTCATTTCACTCCATCGTTTACTGTCGTTTTCACCCTGACATGTCTACCCGTGCGGATCTTTCTCAATTGTGATTTGCAACTCATGCTGAAATGCGGAACCATAGCGCCGTTTTTCCGCCCTATATGGGCATCATCACAAATAAAAATAACATTTCGGTCATTCCGGAAGGCAAACACAATTAAAGAGAAACTGAGGAACTATGGCGAATCAAGAGGAAAAGGGTGGGCTACACCGGGGGCTTGAAGCGAGACATATTGAGCTGATAGCGCTCGGCGGCACCATCGGGGTTGGATTATTTATGGGCGCGGCCAGTACCCTGAAATGGGCCGGGCCGTCAGTATTGCTGGCCTATATTCTGGCGGGCGTGTTCGTCTTCTTTATCATGCGCTCGATGGGCGAGATGCTGCACCTGGAGCCCGTTGCCGGTTCGTTCGCCGTCTACGCCCATAAATATCTTGGGCCATATTACGGCTACCTGACCGCATGGAGTTACTGGTTTATGTGGATAGCAGTGGGGATTTCTGAAATCACCGCTATCGGAGTATACGCCCAATACTGGTTCCCGGATTTACCACAGTGGATCCCCGCGCTGATGGCTGTGGCGATTGTAGCCGCCGCGAACCTTGCCGCCGTTAAACTGTATGGCGAAATGGAGTTCTGGTTTGCGCTGATCAAAATCACTACCATCATTGTGATGATCGTGGTGGGGCTGGCGGTAATCTTCTTCGGCTTTGGCAATCACGGCGAAGCTGTCGGTTTTGCCAATCTGACCGCGCACGGTGGTTTCTTCGCAGGCGGCTGGAAAGGTTTCCTGTTTGCGTTGTGTATCGTTGTGGCGTCCTATCAGGGCGTGGAACTGGTGGGGATTACCGCCGGTGAAGCGAAGAATCCGCAGGTTACGCTCAAACGCGCTATCAACAATATCCTGTGGCGTATCCTGATTTTCTACGTCGGTGCGATTTTCGTCATCATCACCATTTTCCCATGGAACGAAATGGGCACACACGGCAGCCCGTTTGTCCTGACATTCGCGAAGATTGGCATTGCTTCGGCGGCTGGCATTATCAACTTCGTGGTGCTGACGGCGGCGTTGTCCGGCTGTAACAGCGGTATGTACAGCTGCGGACGTATGCTTTATGCACTGTCTAAGAATCGGCAGTTGCCTGCGTTTCTGAGCAATGTCTCGAAAAGTGGTGTGCCGGTTTACGGTATTGCCATCACCATTTTGTGTCTGCTGGTCGGTTCGTGCCTGAACTACATCATCCCGAATCCTGAGAAAGTGTTTGTGTATGTCTACAGCGCCAGCGTACTGCCGGGCATGGTGCCGTGGTTTGTGGTGCTGATCAGCCAGTTACGTTTCCGTGATGCACATAAAGAGAAACTGAAAAACCATCCGTTTAAATCGGTTCTCTTCCCTTATACCAACTACCTGACGCTGATTTTCCTGGCATGTGTGCTGGTCGGTATGGCGATTAATCCGGATACGCGGGTTTCTTTACTGGTCGGCGGTATTTTTATCGCGGCAGTCTCGCTGATATACTTCGGTCTCGGCATGCATAAGCGCGCTGCGCTGACGGCAGAAAAAGCAAAATAACGTCGTAAGTCACGGGTGGGGAAGGCAAGATGCTTACTTTTACTGCGTATTGGATAAAGCGTAATCAAACGCAATATTTCTGATAAAAAGCACTAGACAGCCAAGCGTTAAAACCGTAGTATCCCCACCCGCAACGGCGCTAAGCGCCCGTAGCTCAGCTGGATAGAGCGCTGCCCTCCGGAGGCAGAGGTCTCAGGTTCGAATCCTGTCGGGCGCACCATTTAGTATGCGCTAGAGTTGCGGTGGAATGTTGAAGTCAGACAATTCACGTTAGTTAGAGATATGGTGGCTATAGCTCAGTTGGTAGAGCCCTGGATTGTGATTCCAGTTGTCGTGGGTTCGAGTCCCATTAGCCACCCCACTCTAAAAATGATTTTGTGATTGTGACATGCGATGGTGGCGGAATTGGTAGACGCGCTAGCTTCAGGTGTTAGTGTCCTTCGGATGTGAGGGTTCGAGTCCCTCCCTTCGCACCACACACAAAATACATTTAAATGATGCAGTTAGCGTCAGAAAGTAGTAAGATGCACGACATCGGCGAGTAGCGCAGCTTGGTAGCGCAACTGGTTTGGGACCAGTGGGTCGGAGGTTCGAATCCTCTCTCGCCGACCACATTCGAAGAAACCTGCTTTTTTAAAGCAGGTTTTTTTTCGTCTGGAGTTTCTCAACTCACCCTGTTGTTTATCTGCGACATTCCGCTGTATGCCTGTCTCTTGCAGGAGACACTTATCTTATTGATAAATAAAGCTTCACATAAGCTGACATTCACACGTCGCTCACTGGCGACAGAATGGCGGTTTAACGGGAAGTCTCTGGCTTTCCAAAAATTGACTGCTGAGGGTTAGTGAAAATAAAGCTGTTAATTATCAGTTAAATAAAAAATTTTAAACGGACTCTTGCCATATTGGCACGCGTCCTGCAATATTCTCGCCGTAGATGCTCATTCCACCTATTATGTTTGCTCCGGCTTCATAAACCTGGGAATGATGCAGAGCCAATTTACAGTGCCTATTGTCATCCTGACCGATAACGCGCAAGCGCTATCATCCAGAAGGCAAAACGTTGAGTGAGGCACTAAATCTGTTGTCCTAGACCTGATTGTTTTTAGACACTTGTCTTCCAGACAAGTGTTTTTTTTGTCTGAAATTTACGACCGACATAAAAAAGGCTCCCGAAGGAGCCTTTTACAGACAGCAAGGTTATTACTGTTGCTGCGAATTATTCAGGGTTAGCATCAGCCCTTCACGGCGCATCTCCGCTGCTTCTGCCGGTTTATGCAGCTTGTCCAGCGCATCAGCCAGCCAGGCGTAATCATACGCGTCAGGACGCTGTTTCAGCGCCTCACGGAAGGCTTCGCTCGCCTGTTGCCATTCACCGTGTTTCATCAGCAACTGACCTAGCGTGCTGCTCAGCAGCGGCGTTGTGCCATTCTGTTTGATCAACTGACGCAGTGTTTTTTCCAGTTGCTCAGGATTACCCGAACGCAGCTTCGGCATCAGCGCGACCAGCCGATCGTCGTACTGGCGTTTCAGCCCGTCGAGGATCACTTCCTGTGCCAGATCCTGATCGTTGCATTCAATCAGATGCGTTGCCATTGCGACCTGCAGGGCCACTTCATGACGGGTTTTACGGCTCTGATCTTTCCACCAGCGCTTCAGGCCTTCGCTGCCTTCTTCAGCCATCAGCTGATTCATCATGCCGATATAAGCCTGCTCCTGAAGCACACGAATTTCATCGTCGGTATGAATATCGGCTTTCGCCATCGACGGTAAAATCTCCAGCAGTGAACCGTAAGCGCCGGTCAGAAGATAAGCCTGCTCTGCCAGACGTAAAACTTCCGGATGACGTGGCGACTGACCCAGCAAACGGTCAACGCCGTGGCGTGCTGCGTGAACTTCACCTCTGGCCAGCTGGATACGTACGCGGGTGATATCGACCGGCATCTGGTCGATATCCGCGATTTCTGCCGCCCGCTCCAGATACTGATTGGTGCGGATATCGTCGCCGCGCTGCTGCGCCGCTTCCGCTGCCAGTAAATAGTTCACCACCGGCTGTTCGGCGTGATCAGCATTGCGCGCCAGCAATTTCTCCATCTGACGATGATCGCCTTCCGCCAGCTTGAGCATAGCTGCGTGAGTTTGCTTACGCGCTTTAGAGCTTTTGCGCCCGGCAAACCAGCCGCGGGTACGGGCACCGGTACGCAGAACGCGGCGCAGGATCCATTCAATCAAGAACAGCACCACAATCAGCACGATCAGCATGATGACTAAACCGGTGACGCTGGTTTCAATATTGTAATTGTCGGTTTGGATCAGGACATAGCCCTGATGGCCGGCCAGAATCGGGCCGACAATAATCCCGGCAAACACAATCAGGAACAACACGAAAACTCGTAACATGTGTTATTCCCCCTGCGTGGCGGCGGCGGGCTGCTGAAGCAGGTTACGCACGCGGGTCTGCATCAGTTTTTCCAGCATCGGCTGGCTTTTCAGCTCCTCCGGCACGTCCATCGAAACAGATTGCTGGCTGAGATTGTCCAGTTCTTCAAGAAACGCTTTGGTCGAAGGATCGGACGTATCAAAGTAGGCGCGAACCCAGGTTGAGACGCTTTCCAGCGACTGTTTGTAGACTTCATCCTGATGACGCGGAACGGCTTGTGCGGCAATCAGCAGACGCGAGCGAATATTCTCGCGCAGGTACACATCCTGATTCGGTGCCAGGAGCGGTTCTGCGCTGCTATCACGGCGGCGAATGGTGATGAAGTCATCCATAAAGTTGTGCCAGCTTTTGGTCAGGTTCTGACGCCATTCGGTCAGAGAGCTGGACAAGCTGGAACTGTCATTGTCCATCGGGGAATCGTCAGTATCATTGTCGGCCAGACGCAGGTTATCCACCTGATTCGATAGCTGATTCAGCTTGAGAATGATGCCGTCGAAATCGACCTGCGCAACGGCAGAAAGGCTGCCCACGTCTTCGTTCAGCGCACGGCGCACGTCAATCAGGCTCGGATCGTTCATGTCGGCCAGGCTGGCATCTGCGCTTTTCAGCAGTGCGGCAGCGGTGGTGACATCCTGATCGCTCCACAATTTGCGGCCAGCGAGTTTCACCAGATAATCGGCCTGCGCCAGTAACCAGGTTTTGGCATCGCTGCCGGAAATGCTGGCGACTTTGTCTTGTAGCTCATTTAGCTGACGACCAAACGAAGCCTGCTGACGATCGGCCTCTTGCCGGGTTTTTTGCTGCTGAGCGAGCAGATCAGCGATTTGTTGTTTGTCCTGCTGCTGGGTTTTTTGCAGCGCATCGAGTTGTTCAGAAAGCGCTTCATCTGAGGCAACCTGCGCCAGCGACTGCTGGTGGCCGTGATAATAGAGACCGGCGCCAAGGGCGATCACCAATACAATTGCTATAGCACCCAGTACCGGCGCGGTGCGTTGCTTTTTCTGCAACGTTTTCAGCGTCTTGTCCAGGTCGGAAGCGTCTGGCTGGGGGCTCTCAACCGCTGGGGAGACAACAACATTCTCATCCGGCGCGGAAGGATTTTTTTGTTCCGTCATTTTGGCACATCCCTTAGTCAGGTAGTTGTAATGCGCGGATCAGCGCATCATTGTCTGCATTCTCAGCAACCCGAATTGCGCTCCAGCCAAGCTGGCGTGCAAGGGCTGCCAAACGTTCACTGACCACCACCAGATTACAGCGCAGTAACCATGAATTTCGATAGTAATCAGGAACTAACTGGTACAACTGTTGCAGCATTTCTCCGCTGGTCACGACCAGCGTATCAACTCCGGCCCGTTGCCAGAGTGCACTCTGTTCACTGGCATCGTAGTAAACCGGGCTGCGCTGATAACATTCGCAGTAGGTGACATCGACACCGCGTTCTGTCAGCGTTTCGGCTAACAGCTCCCGTCCGCCATTACCGCGTAATATCAGCGCTTTTTTACCCTGTATGCGTTGCAATGCCGGAAGATTCAATAACGTCTCGCTGGTTTCGCCATCCTGAGGATAGAGAACCGGCAGGCTGCTGACCCGGTGGAAAATCAGGCCAGTGGTGCGACCAATGGCAAAATAATTCACGGTGTCCGGCCAGTTTGTGGCGGACTGGCGCAAAGCCCGGTCAGCGTAACTGACGGCATGTTGCGAGAGCACGAACACCAGATCTTGCTGATTTAATGAGGATAGCAGGTTCGGAAGCGATGCGAGCTGGTTCCCCGGTGCAAAATCAATCAGCGGGGAATGGAAGGCAACCCGCCCCAGAGCGCGCAGCCGGCTAACCAGTGCTTCTCCTGCCGGAGAGGGGCGGGTGACCAGAATGGTCATTTAGGCACGTTCCCCTGATAGACCTCATGCAGGATTTCGCGCGCGCCGTTGGCGAGCAGCTCTTCTGCCAGGTCGACACCCATGCGGTGCGCGTTAGCGGCCGGACCGCGACGTTCTCCACACACCATCTGGCTGCCATCCGGTGCGCCGACCAACGCACGAAGCCAGAGCTCGTCACCTTCCAGCTCGGCATAGCTGCCGATTGGCACCTGACATCCCCCTTCAAGACGCATATTCATTGCCCGTTCAGCTTGCACACGTAACGTGGTTTCACGGTGCGCCAGTGGTGCCAGCAAGTCGCGGGTAGTTTGATCGTCAAGGCGGCATTCGATACCGACGGCACCTTGTCCTACAGCGGGCAGACACTCTTCCGGTGTCAGTGCGTAAGTGATGCGGTTTTCCAGACCCAGACGTTTCAGGCCAGCGACAGCCAGAATAATGGCATCGTATTCACCGTTATCGAGTTTGGATAAGCGGGTGCCCACATTGCCGCGCAGATCACGAATCACCAGATCAGGACGTTTCTGACGCAACTGACACTGACGGCGCAGGCTCGATGTTCCGACAATACTGCCTTGTGGCAAATCCGCCAGACTGGCGTACTGATTGGAGACGAAAGCATCACGCGGGTCTTCGCGTTCACAAATAGTGACCAGTCCCAGACCTTCCGGGAACTCTACCGGCACGTCTTTCATGGAATGCACGGCGATATCCGCACGGCCATCGAGCATCGCCAGTTCAAGCTCTTTGACGAACAAACCTTTGCCACCCACTTTGGCCAGCGGGGTATCTAAAATGATATCGCCTTTGGTCACCATTGGAACCAGTTCCACCTGCAAACCGGGATGACAGGCCATCAGCCGGCTTTGAACATATTGTGCCTGCCACAAAGCCAGCGGGCTCTGGCGGGTGGCAATTCGAATGATTTTGTCTAACATGTTTGATACCGTTTAACTGTCTCTGTGCCCATCCTACCACTGACAATAGAAAGCTGTCAGCGTAAGAAGCCATTCGTAAAAGAAGGTTAACGGGTGTTGAAGAGATTTGTTCCGTTTCGGAACAGACGGTAAAATCCAGAGAAGCGGAAGAGTAATTGTGGTGCGTTACTTTCTTTACGGTCAAACAGCAAGGTGTTAAATTGATCACGTTTCCAGCAATTATTCGTCAACTATTTGCACAATCGCGGTTGTTCAAAGCATAAGCATCACGATAAATGACGGATTTGGAACGGGGTTCTTTCCAGACACATAATCAGGCGAAACGTCTTGTACCTCTACATCGAGACATTGAAGCAAAGATTGGATGCGATCAATCAGTTACGAGTAGATCGCGCACTGGCAGCAATGGGTCCTGCGTTTCAACAGGTCTACCAGCTGCTTCCTGTCTTTTTACATCAACATCACCCTCTGATGCCGGGATACCTTGAAGGTAAGGTTCCGCATGGTATCTGTGTTTTCACGCCTGATGAATCCCAGCAAACCTACCTGACTGACCTTGAAGATAAATGGGGCAGCGCGCTCGAACCTCTTGTGAAAGGTGAATTGCCTATCACTGGCGTGTATTCCATGGGCAGCACCTCTTCCATTGGCCAGAGTCAAAGCTCTGATCTGGATATCTGGGTCTGCCATCAGTCCTGGCTCGATAACGAAGAGCGTAACCGCTTACAGCAAAAATGCAGCCTGTTAGAAAAATGGGCGGCCTCGCTGGGCGTAGAAGTCAGCTTCTTCCTGATCGACGAAAACCGCTTCCGCCACAATGAAAGTGGCAGCCTGGGTGGTGAAGACTGTGGTTCAACACAGCACATCTTATTGCTCGACGAGTTCTACCGTACCGCCGTCCGTCTGGCCGGTAAGCGTATTCTATGGAATATGGTGCCGGGTGAAGAAGAAGCGCATTACGACGAATATGTGCTTTCGCTGTATGCGCAGGGCGCACTGACGCCAAACGAATGGCTCGATCTCGGTGGCCTCAGTACGCTGTCAGCGGAGGAGTATTTCGGCGCGAGTTTGTGGCAGTTGTATAAAAGTATCGATTCTCCTTATAAAGCGGTGCTCAAAACGTTGCTGCTGGAAACATACTCCTGGGAATACCCTAAAACGCAATTGCTGGCGATGGATATTAAACAACGCCTGCATCAGGGTGAGATCGTCTGCTTCGGGCTTGATTCCTATTGTATGATGCTCGACCGTGTGACCCGTTATCTCACCCAGATTGAAGATTTCACCCGCCTTGATTTAGTCCGCCGTTGTTTCTATTTAAAAGTCTGCGAAAAACTCTCCCGTGCACGGGCATCGGTTGGCTGGCGTCGTGAAATTCTCAGTCAACTGGTGGCTGAATGGGGATGGGATGAAGAACGTCTGGCTATGCTGGATAACCGGGCGAACTGGAAAATCGAGCGTGTGCGCGAAGCGCATAACGAACTGCTCGATGCCATGATGCAAAGCTATCGCAACCTGATCCGCTTTGCCCGTCGCAACAATTTAAGCGTCAGTGCCAGCCCGCAGGATATCGGCGTGCTGACCCGTAAGTTGTACGCCGCGTTTGAAGCGCTGCCGGGTAAAGTCACGCTGGTGAATCCGCAGATTTCACCTGATCTGTCAGAAAGCGATTTAACCTTTATTCATGTGCCGATTGGCCGTGCGAACCGCACCGGCTGGTATCTGTATAATCAGTCGCCGTCGATGGAATCTATCGTCAGCCACCAGCCGCTGGAATATAACCGCTATCTGAATAAACTGGTGGCGTGGGCCTATTTCAACGGACTACTGACGTCCACGACACGCCTGCATATTAAAAGCGGCAGCTTGTGTGATATCGCCAAACTGCGCGAACTGGTGGCGGATGTTTCGCACAACTTCCCGCTGCGCCTGGCGGCACCGACGCCAAAAGCGTTGTACAGCCCGTGCGAAATTCGTCACTTAGCGATTATCGTTAATCTGGAACACGATCCGACCGCAGCTTTCCGCAATCAGGTGGTGCATTTTGATTTCCGTAAGCTGGATGTTTTCAGTTTCGGGCAGAATCAGCAATGCATGGTCGGCAGTATTGACCTGCTCTATCGCAACTCATGGAATGAAGTGCGTACGCTGCATTTCAGCGGTGAACAGGCGGTGCTTGAAGCGCTGAAAACTATCCTGGGCAAAATGCATCAGGATGCTGCACCGCCGGAATCGGTAGAAGTGTTCTGCTACAGTCAGCATTTACGTGGCCTTATCCGTACGCGGATTCAGCAACTGGTGTCGGAATGTATTGAGCTTCGCCTGTCGAGCAAACGACTCGAACCCGGGCGCTTCAAAGCCGTGCGTGTTGCCGGGCAAACCTGGGGACTGTTCTTTGAACGTCTCAGCGTTTCTGTGCAAAAGCTGGAGAATGCGATCGAATTCTATGGCGCGATTTCCAACAACAAACTGCACGGTTTGTCGGTGAAATTGCAGACCGATCAGGCGCATCTCCCCGCTGTGATTGACGGCTACGCCAGCGAAGGGATCATTCAGTTCTTCTTCGAAGACAGTTCGGATGACATCGGCTTTAATATCTACATTCTTGATGAATCCAACCGTGTTGAGGTCTATCACCACTGCGAAGGCAGCAAAGAGGATCTGGTGCGCGATGTCAGCCGGTTCTACTCATCTTCCCATGACCGGTTTACCTACGGCTCAAGCTTTATTAACTTCAACCTGCCGCAGTTCTATCAAATTGTGTCGCTCGATGACCGGATTCAGGTGATCCCTTTTCGCAGCAATGCCCTCTCTGCCGCCTGCGCCACCTTGCCTGAAAGCGACGTCGAACCTTCGCGGCTGAAGCAGCAATTCCAGTTGCATTAGAAAAGGTGTCCGTATCACGGACATGTGGCAGATTATCCGGCTTTCCTGCGCTTTAAACCCTGAAAATGTGCCCGGGGGTTTTGTCGATTCCTGTTGCTTTTCATGATCCACCTGCGATTATAGAGAGCTTGGTCGCATGAATTACGGGCATTCATAAAATGAAAAACGCTTTACGCTGGTCTCTGGCCGCGACAATACTCTTTTCTCTCTCCGGTTGCGGACTTAAAGGGCCGTTGTATTTCCCACCGCCGGAAAAATCAGCCACGCAAAAAACCAGCAATGTTCCGGGTACGGCGAACGATGGTTCGTCGCAGGAAAAAGGGGTATCACCAGAAAGCCTCACGACGAACTCCAGAGATTGACCAGCAAATTGTCGGGGGTTTCGTGCCATGCTGGCAGAACCCTCTTCTTAAAGGATCATCGCGACTGGATTTGACCAGCGGTAAACGGAGTCAGTTATGCAGTTCTCCAAAATGCACGGCCTGGGTAACGATTTTATGGTCGTTGATGCCGTCACTCAAAATGTCTATTTTTCTCCCGAGTTGATCCGTCGTTTGTCTGACCGTCACCGTGGCGTAGGTTTTGACCAGTTACTGGTGGTGGAACCTCCTTACGATCCCGAATTAGACTTTCATTACCGTATTTTTAACGCGGACGGCAGTGAAGTCGCGCAGTGTGGTAATGGTGCGCGCTGTTTTGCCCGCTTTGTCCGCATTAAAGGTCTGACAAACAAACGTGATATCCGCGTCAGCACGCAGACCGGCCGCATGGTGCTGACTGTCACCGAAGATGAAGAAGTGCAGGTCAACATGGGCGAGCCGGTTTTCGAGCCGCAACAGGTGCCTTTCCGTGCAGCGAAACCGGAAAAGACCTATATTCTGCGTGCAGAAGAGCGCACAGTATTTTGCGGTGTGGTGTCGATGGGAAACCCGCATTGCGTATTACAGGTGGATGATGTGCTGACAGCAGAAGTCGAGGTTCTCGGACCGATGCTGGAAAGTCATGACCGTTTTCCTGAGCGTGTGAACGTCGGTTTCATGCAGATCCTCAGCCCGGAAAGCGTAAAATTGCGCGTGTACGAGCGCGGTGCCGGTGAAACACAGGCATGCGGAAGTGGTGCCTGCGCGGCTGTGGCGGTTGGCATTCAGCAAGGTTTACTCGCAGAAGAAGTTCAGGTGGAACTGCCGGGAGGCAGCCTCGACATTCGCTGGAAAGGGCCGGGTCATCCGCTTTATATGACCGGACCTGCCACTCATGTTTACGACGGATTTATTCATCTATGAACAATCTTGATGACCAGATTGAACCGGTAATAGCTCTCGACGATGACAGCGTGATGCAATATCTGCTGCAAAACCCGGATTTCTTTATTCGCAATGCGCGCAGCGTCGAGCAGATGCACGTACCGCATCCGGTGAAAGGCAGTATTTCGCTGGTTGAATGGCAACTCGGACGTCAGCGTCATCAGATTGCCCAGCTTGAAGAAGAAATTACATTGCTGATGGAGCAGGCTTCGGTCAACGAAGCGTTGTTCGGGCGGATGATCGAGCTTCAGGCCACGCTCGCGGCGGCCAGCAGTTTGCAGGATATGCTTAACCGCCTGCAACGCTGGGCACGCAGTCTGGGGCTGGCAGGCGCCAATGTGCGCTTGTTCAGTGAAGGCTGGCGCATCGGCGCGCCATCAGATTTCACGCATCTTGCGGTGAGCCGCAGCGCGTTTGAATCCATGCGCATCCAGCGTCTGGGTGAAACGCCGCATTATCTCGGCGGCCTGAACGGTCCGGAATTACTGCTGTTATTGCCGCAGGCGAAAGCCGTGGGTTCCGTCGCACTGTCGCTGATGGGCGAACAGGGTGAGCTGGGCGTGCTGATTTTCAGCAGCCGTGATCCCCAGCATTATCAGCCAGGAATGGGCACGGTGCTACTCAACCAACTGGCAAAAATGTTACCTGGCCTGCTGGAACGCTGGATCGAACGCGTATGAATCACACCGAATCGCCTCTCTATCCCGCAGTCGAGGCGTTTCTGCGTTACCTGCATGTTGAACGCCAGCTCAGCCCGCTTACCACCACCAATTACAGCCGCCAGTTAGAAGCCCTGATCGCCATCTCCGGCGAGATCGGTATTTCCCACTGGCAGCAACTCGATGCGCCAAAAGTCCGCATGTTACTGGCGCGCAGTAAACGAGCCGGTTTGGGGCCATCCAGTCTGGCGCTGCGCATGTCTTCGCTGCGCAGCTTTCTTGACTGGCTGGTGCGTCAGGGCGTATTAAGCGCCAATCCTGCCAAAGGCATTTCCACACCGCGTTCACCCAAGCATTTGCCAAAAAATCTTGATGTCGATGAAGTGAATAAACTGCTGGACATCGATCTCAATGATCCGCTTTCCGTGCGTGACCGCGCGATGCTGGAAGTGATGTATGGCGGCGGGCTGCGTCTTTCGGAACTGGTGGGTATCGACTGCAAACATATCGATATGGCCTCCGGCGAAGTGCGCGTGTTGGGTAAAGGCAGCAAAGAGCGCAAAGTGCCGATCGGGCGAACGGCTGTCACCTGGCTCGAACACTGGCTGGAACGCCGCGCTGATTTTAATCCGCAGGATGACGCGATGTTTTTGTCGAGCAAAGGCAGCCGTATTTCTGCGCGCAACGTGCAAAAACGGTTTGCTGAATGGGGCGTGAAACAGGGCGTTAACAGCCATATTCATCCGCATAAACTACGACATTCTTTTGCCACGCACGTGCTGGAATCCAGCGGGGATCTACGCGCGGTACAGGAACTGCTGGGGCACGCGAATCTGTCCACCACCCAAATCTATACCCACCTCGACTTTCAACATTTGGCGACGGTTTACGACGCCGCGCATCCCCGCGCAAAACGAGGAAAATCCTGATGAAGTTCTATCGTCCGCTGAAACGCATTGAAGCGATCACCTTCGATTTAGACGACACGCTGTATGACAATTACGACGTTATCCGCCGTACCGATACCGAAACGCTGAAATTCATGCAGGGTTTCCATCCGGCGCTGACGGATATGGCACCGGATACTGTCCGCCTGATGCGTGCAGAATTACTGGCGCAGGACGCGGAGATTTATCACGACGTCACCGAATGGCGCCGTCAGGCGGTTTTGCTGGCGATGACCCGCGCGGGTCTGAGTCGCAGTGAGGCTGAGCAGGGCACCAAAGCCACAATGGAAACCTTCGCGAAGTGGCGCAGCAGGATTTATGTTCCGCAGGAAAATCACGACGCGCTGGCGGCGCTGGCCGAACGCTGGCCGCTGGTTGCTATCACTAACGGCAATGCCGATCCGCACGCCTGTGGTCTGGCGCAATATTTCCAGTTTACGTTGCGGGCGGGCGATCATGGCCGTGCCAAACCTTACGCCGACATGTATAAAAAAACGTCGATGAAGCTGGATATCCCGCTGGAAAACATTCTGCATGTGGGCGATGACCTGACGACAGACGTCGCGGGCGCGGTGCGTTGCGGGATGCAATCATGCTGGATTAATTTGCGCGAAGGCGACCTGATGCACATTAACGATGCCCGTCTGTTACCGCATATTGAGATTTCGCAGTTGGCATCGCTGACAGCATTGCTATAATCCCTTCTTAAATTACTCTGTATAAATTCACAGTGGAAATGCATTCGCGGCGATAATTTTCGCGTGAGTGCTTTTCTCATCTGACAAACGGTGCCTATGGACGTTTCTGACCTGCTCGACAGCCTGAATGAAAAACAACGTGAAGCCGTGGCCGCGCCGCGCAGCAATCTGTTGGTGCTGGCCGGAGCAGGCAGTGGCAAAACCCGCGTGCTGGTTCACCGCATAGCGTGGTTGCTGGCGGTAGAAAAGTGCTCGCCGTATTCTATTATGGCCGTCACATTTACCAATAAAGCGGCGGCAGAAATGCGCCACCGTATCGACCAGCTGATCGGCACCAGTCAGGGCGGCATGTGGATTGGTACCTTCCATGGCCTCGCGCACCGTTTGCTGCGTGCACACCATTTAGACGCCAATTTGCCACAGGATTTCCAGATCCTCGACAGTGATGACCAGATACGTCTGATCAAACGCCTGATCAAAGCCCTGAACATCGACGATAAACAATGGCCCCCGCGTCAGGCGATGTGGTACATCAACGGCAAAAAAGACGAAGGTCTGCGCCCGCAGCATGTCGAAACCTACAACAATCCCGTTGAAGCGACCTGGTTACGCATTTATCAGGCCTATCAGGAAGCTTGTGACCGTGCCGGGCTGGTGGATTTTGCCGAGCTGTTGCTGCGCGCCCACGAACTCTGGCTGAACAAGCCGCATATTTTGCAGCATTACCGCGAACGTTTTACCAACCTGATGGTGGACGAATTCCAGGACACCAACAGCATTCAGTACGCGTGGATCCGCCTGCTGGCAGGTGACAACAATAATGTGATGATCGTGGGTGATGATGACCAGTCGATTTACGGCTGGCGCGGTGCGCAGGTTGAAAACATCCAGCGCTTCCTGAAAGATTTCCCGAATGCACAAACCATCCGTCTGGAGCAGAACTACCGTTCAACCAGCACCATCCTGAAAGCCGCCAACTCACTGATTGAAAACAACAATGGCCGTATGGGTAAAAACCTGTGGACCGAGGACGGCGAAGGCGAACCGATTTCACTCTATTGCGCATTCAACGAACTGGATGAATCGCGCTTTGTGGTTAACCGCATCAAAACCTGGCAGGACAACGGCGGTGCGCTGAAAGATTGCGCCATTCTTTACCGCAGCAACGCCCAGTCGCGTGTGCTGGAAGAAGCCTTATTGCAGATGGCGATGCCATACCGTATTTATGGCGGTCAGCGGTTCTTCGACCGTCAGGAAATCAAAGATGCGCTGGCGTATCTGCGATTGATGTCGAACCGCAATGACGATGCCGCTTTTGAGCGCGTGGTGAACACACCGACGCGCGGCATCGGCGACCGCACGCTGGATGTGGTGCGCCAGACAGCACGTGATCGTCAGATGACCATGTGGCAGGCCACCCGTGCGCTGTTGCAGGAAAAAGTGCTGGCAGGTCGTGCGGCATCTTCACTGCAACGCTTCACCGAACTGGTTGACGCACTGGCGCATGAAACCTCAGATATGCCGCTGCACGTGCAGACTGACCGGGTGATTAAAGATTCCGGCCTGTTCATCATGTATGAGCAGGAAAAAGGCGAAAAAGGGCAGGCGCGAATCGAAAACTTAGAGGAACTGGTGACAGCAACACGCCAGTTCAGCTATCAGGATGAAGACGAAGATCTGATGCCGCTGCAGGCGTTTCTGTCCCATGCCGCGCTGGAAGCGGGCGAAGGGCAGGCGGATGCCAATCAGGATGCGACGCAGTTAATGACACTACACTCGGCGAAAGGGCTGGAGTTCCCGCAGGTGTTTATCGTCGGCATGGAAGAGGGCATGTTCCCGAGCCAGATGTCGCTGGAAGAAGGCGGACGTCTGGAAGAAGAACGCCGTCTGGCGTATGTCGGCGTCACCCGCGCTATGCAAAAATTGACCCTGACCTACGCGGAAACCCGCCGTTTATACGGCAAAGAAGTGTCTCATCGCCCGTCACGTTTTGTCGGCGAACTGCCGGAAGATTGTGTCGAAGAAGTCAGGATGCGCGCCAGTGTGTCACGCCCGATGAGCAACCGCAGCGTCGGCACGCCAACCAGCGTCAGCGACACCGGCTTCAAACTCGGCCAGCGCGTTGTGCATCCTAAATTCGGCGAAGGTACTATCGTCAATATGGAAGGCAGCGGCGAACACAGCCGTCTGCAGGTGGCGTTCCCGGGGGAAGGGATCAAGTGGCTGGTCGCCGCCTACGCCCGCCTCGAAGCCGTCTGATTTTTAACTCCCTCCCCTGCGAAGGGGAGGGTTGGGGTGGGGTATTAAGGTCAAAAACCAACGTTTAAGCGCGCTTAATCTCCTGTTTTGTCTGTAAAACCCCCTCCCATCCTCCCCCTTCGCAGGGGGAGGAGCCGAAAGGTCAGAGGCTAAATGTTTCACCCACTTCGGCTTTCGCATACCATTCCAGCATTTCTTTGACACCTTCTTCGCCTTCCGGCGCGGTGCCTGGCAGATAATCCTGTTCCTGAACTGGCTGATACGCACCGTGTTTCACTTCAAAAATCACGCCGCCTTCGTCGAGAGATAGCACGCTGTGCCAGGTATTGGCCGGGATTTCCAGCAGACGGGTTTCTGCGCCGAGCCACAGGCGGTCGGTGACTTCGCCGCTGTTATCGTAAATCAGTACCAGAAAGCGACCACGCAGGGCGGTCAGCATTTCCCAGGTGTGTGGATGGCGGTGAATGCGCACATAAGTGCCGGGTTCCATGGCGATGGCCAGACGCTGAACGTCATCTTCAGGCGCCGGATGCATATTCAGATTTTGACGCAGTCGCGGTGAATGCGCCGCCTTGGTGATCAGGTCGCATAACGTATCTTGGTTTATCTGCTTAATCATTTTGGGTATCTGAAAAGTGAGGGGAGATCAGGGCATTGAGTGTAGCCAAAAAAGCACCCTCCGATAAGCCGGTAAGGTTATCAGGCCAGCCTGAAATTTATGCATAAATGTTGCCAGAATAGATTTGTTCGCGGTTGACAGTCTTTTTATTCCCGGCGTAACATGCGCGCACTATTATCAATGAGGAACTTCGCCTTGGACACACCCAGTAGATACTGGCTCAATAACCTGTTCATTAGGTACCACTTCTAAGGCCCTCCTCTTTGCTGATGGCCTTAGTGGTTGTCAGCGACCCCCGTTCTGTCGCTGTGAGTCAGATCTGAATTTGGTCTGAATTACGCCGGTGACAATTCTCACCCCGTGATTTTCTGTGCTTCAACGCGTTGTCCACTTTCTGTCATTTTTGGGAGAACGGGCACATGCTGAGTGCTTTTAAATTAGAAAACAGCCGCTTATCCCGTTTAGAGCTGGACGAGTCAGACGATCTCAAAACCTCATTGTGGGTGGATTTGGTTGAACCTGACGAGCTGGAGCGTGAGCGCGTTCAAAGTGAATTAGGGCAAAGCCTGGCGACACGTCCTGAACTGGACGACATCGAAGCTTCTGCACGTTTCTTTGAAGATGAAGACGGCCTGCACATTCACTCCTTCTTTTACTATGAAGATGCCGAAGATCATGCCGGCAACAGCACCGTGGCATTTACCGTGCGCGAAGGTCGTCTGTATACCCTGCGTGAGCGCGAATTACCGGCATTTCGTCTCTACCGTATGCGTGCCCGCAACCAGACGCTGGTTGACGGCAACGCCTATGAACTGCTGCTGGATTTGTTCGAAACTAAAATAGAGCAACTGGCGGATGAAATTGAAAATATCTACAGTGATCTGGAAAAACTCAGCCGGGTGATCATGGAAGGGCATCAGGGCGACGAATACGATGCTGCACTTTCCACGCTGGCAGAACTGGAAGATATCGGCTGGAAAGTGCGTTTATGTCTGATGGATACCCAGCGCGCGCTGAATTTCCTGGTGCGTAAGGCTCGTTTACCCGCAGGTCAGCTTGAGCAGGCGCGTGAAGTATTACGCGATATCGAATCCCTGTTGCCGCACAACGAATCCCTGTTCCAGAAAGTTAACTTCCTGATGCAGGCGGCGATGGGTTTTATCAACATCGAACAGAACCGCATTATTAAGATTTTCTCGGTGGTTTCGGTGGTGTTCCTGCCGCCAACGCTGGTGGCTTCCAGTTACGGGATGAACTTTGAATTCATGCCGGAACTGAAATGGTCATTCGGTTATCCGGGCGCGATTGCGCTGATGATCCTCGCCGGGCTGGCGCCTTACCTGTACTTCAAACGTAAAAACTGGTTATAACCGACCATGCTGATGGAAAGGATGGTTCCGGCGGGGCAGTGGTTTATCCTCGTCGTTTCCTCACTGATTCTGGGCATTATTTTTCAGACCTTCCACGTTCCCGCTGCGCTCCTGCTCGGGCCGATGATTGTCGGCGTCGTCATGGGTTTATTGGGTGCCAGCGTGCGTATTCATCCGCTGTTCTTCAAAATATCGCAGGGCATTTTGGGCTGTATGATCGCGCAAAGTCTGTCGCCCTCGATTCTGCCACCGTTACTCAATGACTGGCCGCTGGTGCTGATGGTGCTGGTGGCGACGCTGCTTGCCAGCGGACTTTCCGGCTGGTTGCTGGTACGTTTTAGCCAGTTACCCGGCCCGACCGGCGCGTGGGGTTCATCACCCGGCGGTGCCAGCGCCATGGTCGCGATGGCCGGTGATTTCGGTGCGGATGTCCGTCTGGTGGCGTTTATGCAGTATCTGCGCGTGTTGTTTGTTGCCACGGCTGCCGCATTTGTTGCGCGTATGGCTATGGGCGACAGCGCATCGCTGGCGGCGGCAGTGGTCTGGTTTCCGCCGCTCACCTGGCGTTTCTTTGCCACGCTATTTCTGGCAGTAGCCGGTGTCTGGCTGGGGCCGCGCCTGCGTATCCCTTCCGGCGCGCTGCTGCTTCCGGCCATTGTCGGCGCGGTTTTGCATTCCACCGGAACGGTGACCTTAGAAGTGCCGGAATGGCTGCTGGCGATGGCGTACACGCTGATTGGCTGGAGTGTCGGGCTGCGCTTTACACGTCCGATTTTCAAACTGGCTTTACGTACGCTGCCTCAGATGATTGCCTCGATTATCGGGCTGATGCTGATTTGCGGGGGCATGGCATGGGTGCTGACCAAACTTTTGCACGTCGATATGCTGACGGCTTATCTGGCGACCAGCCCGGGCGGGCTGGACACCGTGGCGATTATTGCGGCAGGCAGCCACGCCGATTTAGGTTTTGTGATGGCGATGCAGACGCTGCGTCTGATCACCATCCTGGCCACCGGTCCCGCGATGGCGCGCTTTATCTCACGCAGCGCTGTGTCCGCTTCTTCCTCGTCGTAAACGCCCCTGCGTATAGAGCGCATCGCTGATAAAGCACAGCAGTCCCACCCAGATAAAGCCGAAGGTGATAAGTTGTGAGGTGTTGACGGTTTCACCGTAAAACACCACGGCCAGCAGGAACATCAGCGTTGGCCCGAGATACTGGAAAAAGCCCAGCGTGGAGAGCTTCAGCCGGGCAGCGGCGGCGGTAAAGAACAGTAGCGGAATGGTGGTGATAATCCCGGCCGCCATCAGCAATAAATCCAGAGACCACGGATTCGCTGCCAGATTGCTGGTCTGGCTGTGGGCAATAAAGAACAGATAAATCCCGGCCACCGGCAGCAACCAGAGGGTTTCAATCAGCATCCCGGTTTGCGAATCTACGCCTATTTTTTTACGCAGCAGGCCATAGAAGGCGAATGTCAGGGACAGCCCGATGGCGATGACCGGCACGGAACCAAATACCCACACCTGCACCAGCACCCCGGCGAAAGCCAGCGCCACGGCGAACCATTGCAAACTTCGGAATCGTTCACGCAAAAACAGCATGCCAAGCACCACATTCACCAGCGGATTGATAAAGTAGCCGAGGCTGGCTTCCAGAATGTGATTATGATTAATTGCCCAAATAAAAATCAGCCAGTTCCCACCGACAAGCAGGGCGGTAATCAGTAACATGCCGATTTTCTTCGGTTGTGCCAATACCCGGCGGACATCGCCCCAGCTGCGGCTGACGGAGAGCAGCACTAACATAAAGAAGAAAGACCAGATCACCCGGTGAGTCAGAATTTCATCCGCCGGAACCTGTTTGATGAGCTTGAAATACGCCGGCGCGATCCCCCAGATCAGATAGGCGATAAAGGCAAAAATAACACCTTGCCGGGTACGGTGTGCGTCCATGTGGGTACCTGAAAAAAGAGTAAGGAAAGAAGCGGAGTTTACCTGATCTCAGCCCACCATATAGGTCGCCGTAGTGGTCGCGATGTGAATGCCCGTGTCGCTGTGTAAATCCACGCGCGCCACGGAGACTTTGTTCCCGGCACGGATCAGGCTGGCGGAGGCAATAAAATACTCGCCACGGCCCGGACGCAGGTAATCAACGCGTAAATCGATGGTGCCCATCTTGGATAAACGCTGACGCATTTCGGCTTCCAGTAACGGGTGATCAGGTTTGTCGCGGCGGATCAGTGAACTGGTCACACAGACCAGACCGGCGGCGACATCCAGCACCGCAGCAATTACCCCGCCGTGCAGGATTTTTTGTGCGGCATTGCCCACCAGTTTTGTCTGGTTGGTAAATTTTAACTCTGCGTAGTCGCAGTCGAGACGTTTCAGCTCGAGGCCCAGTTCGCGGTTAAACGGCATATCGTAAACGAAAATATTGCCGATCAGTTGCAGGGCAGCCTCGTGGCTGAGAGATGAAGCAGACATGAATAAATTCCTGACGAAAACGAGTGGACAGTATGTTCGCCGAAAAAGTTAACGAAGTGTTGATTTTAGGTGCGGGCAGGAAGGATTTCTACACAGCGAAGGATAAATGTATTCAGTACTCATGTAGAAATGTATTTGTGTGTAAAATGCCCTGCTTTGAGATTTCCGGATTTTAGTCAGCGCGTGGTTGGCCGGGCAGACGGCATATTTTCAAAAATAATGAGTCGATAACTTTAGGGTGAGGGTAAGGAATAATGCGTAAAAATTGGGCTGTCGGAGCCGCCATGCTGGCGATGCCAATGCTGGGACACGCCGCAGAGGCCACTGTGCAGGAAGTGCATGATAAACCTGCGGTACGCGGAAGTATTATTGCGAATATGTTGCAGGAGCACGACAACCCGTTCACATTATATCCTTACGAACAAAACTACCTGATTTACACTGATACCAGCAATATCAACAAGAAAGCCATTCAGTCTTACGACTGGGCAGATAAAGCACGTCATGATGAAGTCGAGTTCCAGCTCAGCCTGGCGTTCCCGTTGTGGCGTGGAATTGCGGGTGATAATTCGGTGCTCGGCGCGTCTTACACGCAAAAATCATTCTGGCAGCTTTCCAACAGCGGCGAGTCTTCACCTTTTCGTGAGACCAACTACGAGCCACAGCTTTTCCTCGCCTGGGCAACGGATTACGATTTCCTCGGCTGGACATTGCGCGAAGCAGAATATGGTGTCAGCCATCAGTCTAACGGCCGCTCAGATCCGACGTCCCGCAGCTGGAACCGCGTGTATGCCCGTTTCATGGCGCAAAACGGTAACTGGCAGGTGGATTTAAAACCGTGGTACCGCATCCCTGAAAGCGATGAAAACGACGATAACCCGGACATCAACAAATACATGGGTTATTACCGCCTGAAAGTCGGTTATGCGTGGGGTGACAGCGTGTTCAGCGTGGAAAGCCGTTACAACTGGAATACCGGTTACGGCGGTGCGACGACTGGCTGGAGCTACCCGATTTCCAAACAGGTTCGCTTCTATACTCAGGTATTTAGCGGCTACGGCGAGTCATTGATCGACTACAACCATAAGCAGACCCGTATCGGTGTGGGTATTATGCTTAACGACATCATGTAATTGCGCCATACTTCTGGTTGCAGTTGCGTTGGCCGCACCCGGAATTATTTAGGGTATATTATGTCGGTGCAGTACAGCCCCGGCGGCTTTAGGGCTTAGCCGGGTGGTTTGAACAGTTGGGGAATTGAGTGTCTACGGCGGCAGTGATAAACAAAGAAGAGCTGGCTCATCAGGTATTACGCGATACCTTCGGCTATCAGCAATTCAGACCAGGCCAGCAAACTATCATCAATACCGCCCTTTCTGGCCGGGATTGTCTGGTAGTGATGCCAACAGGCGGCGGTAAATCGCTGTGCTATCAAATTCCCGCGCTGGTGATGGACGGCCTGACGCTGGTTGTTTCGCCGCTCATCTCGCTGATGAAAGATCAGGTCGATCAGCTGATGGCTGCAGGCGTTGAAGCCGGTTGCCTGAACTCAACGCAAACCCGTGAGCAACAGCTGGAAGTGATGGCCGGTTGCCGTGCGGGACGTATCAAAATGCTGTATATCGCGCCGGAACGCCTGATGATGGGCGATTTCCTCGAGCAGCTGCAACAGTGGAATCCGGCGATGCTTGCCGTGGATGAAGCCCACTGTATTTCCCAATGGGGCCACGATTTCCGTCCGGAATACCGCGCCCTGGGTCAGCTGAAACTGCGTTATCCGCAACTGCCGGTGATCGCCCTGACCGCGACCGCCGATGAAGCCACCCGTAACGATATCGTCCGCCTGCTGGAACTGAACGATCCGCTGATTCAGGTCAGCAGTTTTGACCGTCCGAATATCCGTTACACGCTGGTGGAAAAATTTAAGCCGCTCGATCAGCTGATTCGTTTTGTGCAGGATCAGCGCGGTAAAAGCGGCATTATTTACTGTAACAGCCGTGCCAAAGTGGAAGACACAGCCGCCCGTCTGCAAAGCCGCGGGCTGAGCGTCGGCGCGTATCACGCCGGGCTGGATAACGATACCCGCGCCCGCGTGCAGGAAGGTTTCCAGCGCGACGACCTGCAAATTGTGGTCGCCACTGTCGCCTTCGGGATGGGCATCAACAAACCTAACGTGCGTTTTGTGGTGCACTTTGATATTCCACGCACCATCGAGTCTTATTATCAGGAAACGGGCCGGGCAGGGCGTGACGGCCTGCCTGCCGAAGCGGTGCTGCTTTACGATCCGGCTGATATGGCCTGGCTGCGCCGCTGTCTGGAAGAGAAACCGGCTGGCGCGCAACAGGATGTTGAACGCCATAAGCTGAATGCCATGAATGCGTTTGCGGAAGCGCAAACCTGCCGCCGTCTGGTGCTGCTCAATTACTTCGGTGAAGGCAAACAGAACGCCTGCGGTAACTGCGATGTGTGTCTTGACCCGCCAAAACGCTATGACGGTTTGCTGGATGCGCAGAAAGCGCTGTCGGTCGTTGCACGCGTCGGACAACGTTTTGGCTTAGGGTACGTGGTCGAAGTGCTGCGTGGTTCGAACAACCAGCGTATCCGCGAATACGGCCACGACAAGCTGACTGTGTACGGCATCGGCAAAGAACATAGCAACGAACACTGGACCAGCGTGGTTCGCCAACTGATCCATCTCGGGCTGATTACGCAAAATATTGCCATGCACTCGGCGTTACAACTGACGGAATCGGCGCGTCCGGTTTTACGGGGCGAAATCCCGTTGCAGTTGGCCGTGCCGCGTATTCAGACGCTCAAAATTAAAAGCAGTGCCAGCCAGAAAACTTACGGCGGGAATTACGATCGTAAATTGTTTGCTAAATTGCGTAAACTGCGTAAGTCACTGGCGGATGACAATAATGTGCCGCCGTACGTGGTATTTAACGACACGACGCTGCTGGAAATGGCTGAACATCTGCCCGTCAGCGCGAGCGATTTGCTGGACATCACCGGTGTCGGTCAGCGTAAGCTGGAGAAATTCGGCAGGCCATTTATGGCGATGATCCGCGATCACATCGATAACGGCGACGAATAAGAATTCTGTTTCCTACACATAACACAGAGAGTTAATCATGCTGATGCTATTCCTGACGGTTGCGATGGTTCATCTGATCGCGCTGATGAGTCCGGGGCCGGACTTCTTCTTTGTTTCACAAACCGCCGCCAGCCGGTCGCGTAAAGAAGCCATGATGGGCGTGATTGGTATTACGCTCGGCGTACTTGTGTGGGCAGCGGTTGCGCTGATGGGATTACATTTAATTCTGCAAAAAATGGCCTGGCTGCATCAGATCATCACCGTCGGCGGCGGCCTGTATCTGTGCTGGATGGGCTGGCAGTTGATGAAATCAGCACGTGCTAAAAAACAAAACGGCGACGACACACCGGTAACGCTGCCTGCCCGTGGCCGAACGTTTATGCGCGGGCTGCTGACCAATCTTTCGAATCCTAAAGCTGTCATTTACTTCGGCAGCGTGTTCTCTATGTTCGTTGGCGACAGTGTCAGTGGTGGCGAGCGTCTGGGTATATTTCTGCTGATTGTGGTGGAAACCCTGGCCTGGTTCTCGCTAGTGGCGTTGGTTTTTGCCCTGCCGAAAATGCGTCGCGGATATCAGCGTTTAGCAAAATGGATTGATGGCGTGGCAGGCGTGGTGTTTGCAGGCTTTGGTGTTGCGCTTATCGTGAATCGTTAATCAACGCATTTTGCGCATAAAAAAGGGTTCGGTTGATGCCGAACCCTTTTTGCATTTTGCGGCGTTAAACCTTTCTGGCACTTGCCAGCAACACACCCACCAGCATAAACAGTGAGCCGAAAATGCGGTTCAGCAACTGCATTTGTTTCGGGGCTTTCACCCAGCCGGCGATGCGCGTGGCCAGCGTGGCGTAACCGATCATCACAATAATATCGACAACGACGGTGGTCACGCCGAGTACCATGTATTGTGCAGCCTGAGGCTGGTGCGCAATGATAAACTGCGGGAATAACGCGGCCAGAAACACAATGCTTTTTGGATTGGTCAGGTTCACCAGGATGGCGCGTTTGAATAAACGGCGACGCGGCATACTGCTGGCGAGCGCGCTCAGATCAATCGCACCGGCAGAACGCCACTGGCAAATACCCAGCCAGATTAAGTACGCCGCACCCAGCCATTTGAGAATTTCAAAGGCCATCAGCGATGATGAGATCAGTGCGCCCAGCCCGATACCGACCAGTACGATGTGGATGGATAACCCGAGTTGTAACCCGGCGATTGACGCCACCGCCCCGCGATAGCCGTGGCTGATGCCCGTACTCATCGTGTTAATGGCACCGGAGCCGGGGGATAAACTTAAAATAGAAGTGGTGAGCAGGTAGGTTAACCACCAGTCAAGTGTCATTGCGAGACTCCCTGAATACGTTTTATGTTGTTTTATGGCACAATACGCCATTGTTTATAATTGCGCTATAACTCACAAATAACACTTTTCCTCCTCCCTGCCTGACGACTTTGGATCATTGAATGCCTGTGAATTTTGGGAAGTGGTTAACACGAGAGAAGGAGTTTTCCGCCTTCGCGACCGGACCTTTGCTGGATTTCTGGCGTACGCGCGAAGAAGGCGAGTTTAGCGGCGTTGACGATGTCCCGATCCGCTATGTCCGGTTCTGTTCCCCCGCGCATGATAAAGTCATCGTGGTGTCACCGGGTCGTATAGAAAGCTACGTAAAATATCCTGAAGTAGCCTACGATTTATTCCATTGCGGCTACGATGTCATGATTGTCGATCACCGCGGTCAGGGGCGTTCCGGGCGTATGCTCGACGATCCGCATTGTGGCCACGTTAAGCATTTTGACGATTATGTTGAGGATTTCGAAAGCTTTTATCAACTGGAGATTGCCCCACGTCAGTACGCGAAAAAGTTCGCGCTGGCACACTCCATGGGCGGTGCGATCCTGGCGCTGTTTCTGGCGAAAAATCCGGACAAGTTTGATGCAGCGGCGTTACTCGCGCCGATGACCGGCATTTATTTGCCGATGCCGGGCTGGATTTCCCGCCGGATCCTCAACTGGGCGGAGAATCGTCCGCTACGCCGTGACGGCTATGCGCTGGGCACCGGTCACTGGCGGCCATTACCGTTTGTGGTCAACCGCCTGACACACAGCCGTGAGCGTTATCGCCGTAACCTGCGTTTTTATGCCGATTACCCTGAGCTGCAGGTCGGTGGGCCAACCTATCATTGGGTACGTGAAGGGATTGAGGCGGGGATGCATATCCTGAAAGAAGCCGAAAAAATCACCACCCCTGTTCTGTTATTGCAGGCGAGCGAAGACCGTGTGGTGGATAACCGGTCCCATCTTGCTTTTTGTCAGGCCATGGCCGTTGCGGGACACCCTTGTGAAGGGGAAAAACCGCTGGTCATTGAAGGCGCGCGCCATGAGATCCTGTTTGAACGGGACGACCTGAGGGCACAGGCGCTGGACGCTATCATGCGCTTTTTTGCGCGACAGCATTAATCCGCGGTTCGCCGCGCACAACTCCATCAGAGGTTAGAACCTAACGCTATGTACCATGTTGTTGCTTCCGATTTAGATGGCACGCTGCTATCACCTGATCATACCCTGAGCCCGTTCGCCAAAGAGACGCTGAAATTGCTGACCCAGCGCGACGTGCATTTCGTGTTCGCCACCGGGCGTCACCATATCGATGTAGCGCAGATGCGCGACAATCTGGAAATCAGTGCGTACATGATCACCTCCAACGGTGCGCGCGTGCATAACACCGACGGTGACCTGATTTTCTCGCACAATCTGGATGAAGACATCGCCAGAGACCTGTTCGGCATCATGCATAACAATCCGGATATTCTGACCAACGTTTATCGCAACGATGACTGGTACATGAACCGTGACCGCGCCGATCAGGATGATTTTTTCCGCGAATCCGTTTTCAAATACAAACTGTATGAACCGGGTTTGCTGGAAACTGACGGTATCTGCAAAGTGTATTTCACCTGTGAAGATCATGAAAAACTGCTGCCACTGGAAGAAGCGATCAATGCGCGCTGGGGCGACCGTGTGAATGTCAGCTTCTCACTGCCGGTATGTCTGGAAGTGATGGCAGGCGGCGTATCGAAAGGGCATGCGCTGGAATATGTTTCCAAGCTGATGGGCTATTCCCTGAAGGATTGCATCGCTTTTGGTGATGGTCTTAATGACCTGGAAATGCTGAGCATGGCCGGTAAAGGTTGTCTGATGAGCGGTTCATTGCCACGTCTGAAAGCCGCCATGCCGGGTGCAGAAATCATCGGATCCAACGCCGACGACGCGGTACCGCATTACCTGCGTAAGATGTATTTGTCTGAAGAAAGCTAATCGGTTTTGAAGCAAAGTCGTAGAACCAAAGCAGGGCGGTTGTCCTGCTTTGGGATCTGTATCTGCCGCTTTATTGCCGATGTCGCTGAAGCCTAACGTGCCGGTGTTGAGGCTGTTTTTATCCGCCGAACTTGTGCTGGCAAGCACCGCGCCGCCGATATCCGCCATCACGCTGTTGCCGCTGACCTGCGCACCAGCAATCGTTGTGTCGTCGCCGCTGTTAATGCTGATGCGGTTGCCCGCGTCGATGGTGGTTTCGTTATGCTGCGTGCCGTTGCCCGACTCGCTGCCCCTGGAGGCGTTGCCGCTGGCGGAGATGTTGATACCGGCACCGCTCTCGCCCATGCCGATGCCAATCCCTATTGCGCCGCCGCTGCTGCTGTTTTCTCCTTCCAGCCATTGCGTGTTCTGCGAGGAAATCAGGTTGATGTCGTCTGCCGCGTTCAGCGCCACGTCCAGCCCGGCTTTAATCTGGCTGCCGATGGTCGTGATATCGCCGCCCGTCGCGGTTATTGACAGGTTATCACCCGCCGTCAGCGTGCTGCCCGTGGCGGTGTTCTGTCCGCTGTGGCTCTCGGATTTGGACGACTGCGTGCCAACCGAGGCGCTGATACCAAAGGCGGTGGAAGCATCGCCGATATGCGCCTGACTTAGCAGGGATTTGAGCTTAGCTGTGACGATACAAATTAAAACGATATATTAACCAGATTCCAACACCTGCAATTCCGCCCACGAAAAAGCCAACTCTTACACTCAGACGAATTATGGCTAAGAAGGGGACGTAAAATATTCCAGTTTGAAAAAATGAAACAATACAAACTAAAATATTCAATATAACAAATCCGATGATTATCGTTAAAATCATTAATATAATCAAATAGATAAAGCGAAGCATCTCATTTATCATTTCATTGCCTCAATCTTCTTGATCAATTCTGCTGCTTTAGGGCCACCTTGAACACCAAATTCAGTTGTACCTGATGCAAATATATTACCCGTTATGCCTGGTACTGGAGACCATGGTAATGGTTTACTAATCCCCATGCCCATATCAACCCATCCGTAGTTTTTCCATACGGGATTAAATACTTTGTCTAAGGCTGGCGAAACAATTTTATTACCGATCCCATAGCCAAGCGCCGAACCCGCAGCCCCCCAACCAGCCCCTGCTAACGGATCATCCCCCTTCAGATAATTCGATGTCGCACCGCCTGCCGCATTCCAGCCTACAGTTCCCCATGCACCTGTGTTTGCAGTAAATGCCCCGACATAGGTGGCTATCAGTACATCGGTCGGATTCACTTCACCATTGATCAGATACTGGATACCGGCATTAGCACTGCCGCCAATAGCACCTGTCATCTGCATTCCTCCAGGCAGATAAATCAGCCCTGCGGTCGCCATTGCGCCTGCCACTGCATTTGCCTCATTCTGCGCCTTCTGGCAACTTGCCGAACCCGGTGCATCAGCACAACTTGCCATATCAATACCGCGCTGACGGATAAATGTTTCCTG
Organism: Rahnella sp. CG8; assembly: GCF_023701875.1. Classification (NCBI taxonomy): domain Bacteria; kingdom Pseudomonadati; phylum Pseudomonadota; class Gammaproteobacteria; order Enterobacterales; family Yersiniaceae; genus Rahnella; species Rahnella sp. CG8. Next base: position 37,199 of record NZ_JABAED010000020.1, on the reverse strand, counting down.
GCCTGCCTCCGTACCGCCGCCTAACAGGTTGTTGTTCACTGTGGTGTTCCCCGCTATCGCGCCTGTCATACCGTCTGCCGTGCTGTCTCCGGTTAAACCACCCGCCAGACCCGCTGCCAGCGTCGATAAGGCCAGCACTTTTTGTTTTTCCTGCTCCGTCAGTTCGCTGATGGGTTTGCCGTAAGTGTCCAGCGCTATATCCCGGCGCAGGCAACCGGGATGTTTGCTTGTTAAAGTCATTTATCAGGCTCGGTTGGGGGTTTTTTACGGGCGTTGTAGATATCTATTCGATTAAAGATAAAAGTTCCTACTGAAATAAAAATACCAGCAACCACACTCATTTTGACAACTTTTATCGTACCAGACACAGATAGATAAAACTCTCCTGTATAAATTATGGCAGTTATAATTCGGGTGGAGATACCTAATATAAAAAAGGCTACAGTCATGTATATAAACATGAGAATAAATATAAAAAGTGTCATTTTCTTCTTCACTATTTTTTATCCTTATTGTTTATTAATTCTTTAACTGTATCATTGGATATTTCAAAGAAAGATGCTGAACCAATATCTCCTATTACCCCAGAAAAAGATCCTGCATACGGCGCAAGCAAATCAGGCGCATATTTCCCAAATCCCCCGCCGAACACAGAACCCGCAATGGCTCCGCCCTGACCAGACAAACTCGGTCCATCCGTCATAAATGCGCCGCCCATATTAATCAGCGTATTTCCGCCGATTTTATAACCCGGAGCCAGATAACCTGCTCCTGCCGCAACCGCTGCACTGTAATAACTGAACTCACTGCCCGGTGCCATATTCATATACTGGAATGCAGAATTAGCACCGCCACCAATCACCGCCCCGGTAATGCCTTTTCCTATGGCTATTGTCGGACCAAGATAAAACGCACCGGCCATAAATACGCCATCCTGATAGCCTTCGACTATCGCTTTGGTGATATTCGCCCCTTCCGGCAAATCCCCTTTCGCTATTTTATCCAGCCCGGCCTGTGTCTGCTCGGGCGAGAGATTATTATCTACAGCAAACTGATTCCATGAGCCTGCTGTATCAATATAATCCATCATCCCTGAAGGCAGATTAAAGTGATTGTATTCCGTCGCATTCTTACCTGCCTGACCACCCGCAACAGCACTTTCTGTATCATCACCTGCAATTCCACCCGCCAGACCCGCGGCCAGCGTACTCAGCGCCACGATTTTCTGCTTTTCGTTCTCCGTCAGGTCTTCGCGTTTCACGCCCGGATAAAGCACCTGTGCGATTAGCTCACCGGTGGCCGCGCCTGCCGCACCCGCTGCGGCGTCACGCCCCTGAAGCTCTGCGATGACACCGCCGACAATCGCATGGGCGATGGCATTAGCGGCAACGTTATCTTCGCCGACCTGTTTCTTGATTTGCTCCGCCAGATACGGAGCCGCGCCGCCTGCCAGTGCCGCAGTCATATCGCCGCCCGCCAGCCCCTGAAGCGCCATCGTCGCTGCGCTGATACCTTGCTGGATATCACTTCCGGTACCGTACTGTTTCTGGGTATCTTTGTAGCTGCCGGTCTCTTTCAGCGCCGCAGTGTAGGCATCCCATTGCTCTTTTGTTCCTTCTTTGCCCGGCGGGGTTATGCCTTTTTCTGCCAGCTCTGTCTTGCCTGCACTTATCGCTTTAATCTCACCCGCCGTCCGTGCAATATCCATTGCCTGGCTGCCCATGTCGCCCAGCGCCTGCGCAATCTCCAGCCGCTTCTGCTCTTTTTCTTTATCAAAGATAGGGCTGATGCTGCCGTTGGCATGTTCCACGTCGCGGCTTAAATCAGCCACGTCCTGCTGCTGGTTTTCGGTATCGCGGATGTTGATGGTACCTGCTGAAATCGCCGCTTTGGTGGTGCCGGAAGCCTCACCTTCACCGCCTGCGCCGACCAGTACGCCGTTCGCCATATTGCCGATAAAGTTCTCTGCAACAGTCCCGCCGGTGCTGATGCCTGCGCCCTGATGTTCGGTGCTGTATTCCGCTTTATTGCCGATGTCGCTGAAGCCTAACGTACCGGTGTCGAGGTGGTTTTTATCGGCCGAACCTGTGCTGGCAATTACCGCGCCATCGAGCTGGGTATGCCCGCCGACCGTGATATCAAAGCCGCCGTCACCGGCAAAAATACCGCTCTGCTCAGTGACCGAGTTGTAGTCGCTGTCCATTTTGTCATTAGCGGCACTGATGCCGCCCGAACCGGTCATGGTGCCGAATGAGAAGCTGGCACCGCCGCTGATGCTCTTCTGGCTGCTGTCGTAATAGTCGCTGTCCTGCAGGCTGCTGATGGTCAGGTCGCCGCCGATATCCGCCACCACGCTGTTGCCGCTGACCTGCGCACCGGCAATCGTTGTGTCGTCGCCGCTGTTAATGCTGATGCGGTTGCCCGCGTCGATGGTGGTTTCGTTATGCTGCGTGCCGTTGCCCGACTCGCTGCCCCTGGAGGCGTTGCCGCTGGCGGAGATGTTGATACCGGCACCGCTCTCGCCCATGCCGATGCCAATCCCTATGGCGCCGCCGCTGCTGCTGTTTTCTCCTTCCAGCCACTGGGTGTTCTGCGAGGAAATCAGGTTGATGTCGTCTGCCGCGTTCAGCGCCACGTCCAGCCCGGCTTTAATCTGGCTGCCGATGGCCGTGATATCGCCGCCCGTCGCGGTTATCGACAGGTTATCACCCGCCGTCAGCGTGCTGCCCGTGGCGGTATTCTGTCCGCTGTGGCTCTCGGATTTGGACGACTGCGTGCCAACCGAGGCGCTGATACCAAAGGCGGTGGAAGCATCGCCG
>NZ_JABAED010000020.1:0-34280 GCF_023701875.1 Rahnella sp. CG8 | reverse complement strand
GTCCGCTGTGGCTCTCGGATTTGGACGACTGCGTGCCAACCGAGGCGCTGATACCATAGGCGGTGGAAGCATCGCCGGTGGTGGCCTGCGCCAGCTCCATCGCCTGACCGGTCGATACGCCGCTCATCACGCCTTGTGCAATTTTCAGCGCCGCCAGCCGGTCGTCACTTTCATCACTCACCGACTGCGCCGTCGACACCGCGCTGTTTACCGCACTGCCTGCCGCACCCGATAACGCTATCGTCAGCCCGCTCTGTTTCTGCTCGAACGATTCATCGTGGGTGCGCGCATCGCGGCCCGGTTCAATCAGCACGCTGTCGCCTTTAATGCTTAAATCCTTCCCGGCGATAATATCTGCGCCACCGATATGGGCCTGGGCACCGGCGTTAATGCTGACGTTGCCGCCCGTCGAGCCGACGGTGCTGAAACTCTGGCTCTGCGTGGTGCCTTCATCGTTCATTTCATAGCGTGATTTACTGGTACCAATGGTGACGCCAATGCCGCCGCCGCTGAACATGCCGCTCTTTTTCTTCTCTTTGAGACGGTATGTCGAGTCGGTGTTGGTCGCCGCCACGATGTCTATATTGTTGCCCGCATTCAGGCTGACATTGCCGTCGCCGACCACCGCTGAGCCTTTCACCAGCAAATCATTTCCGGCGACGAGGGTTACGTTATCGCCGCTGAGCAGGGTGCCTGCTTCACGGGTTGCGCTGTCTTCCTCCACCGTGTGCGTGGTGGTTTTTTTCATGAACCCTTTTTTAGTTTTGGTTTCTTCTTTGAAGTGGTAATCACTTTCAGTGGCGGTTTCGAGGTTAATGTCACGGCCTGCACCAATACCGATATCGCCGCTGGCAATTACCTGTGCCGCTTCGCTGTTGACGTCACGTCCGGCAACGATTGTGGTGTTGCCGCCGCTGACGATTTCAGTGCTGTCCTGGCGTACCGATTCGTTGATTTCGACCTTTTTCTTCGCTTTGTAGCTGCTGCCGTCGGTGGTTTCTATCGCCATCAGATTCACATCGCGACCGGCCTGCATCGCCACGTCACCTTCTGCGGCGAGTCCTGCGGCCTGGCTGTTGATATCCTGCCCGGCAACCAGCGTCAGATCGCCGCCTGCGGTTATCGTCGTGCGGGCGTTGTCAGTGCTGTGGGTTTCACTTTTGCCACGACTGGCACTCTGACCGGTTTCTATGGCATTCAGGTTCAGATCATTGCCTGCCAGCATCAGCAGATCGTCGCCTGCTGCCACAAGTGCGCCGGTAATATTGATATCTTGTCCGGCTCTCAGGATCATGTCGTCCTGAGCCATGATCCCCGCCATCGGGCCGCTTTGTGTCTCGCTGAAACTGACAGACTCGCCGCGCCTGCCCGTTCCGCCTTCCTGCCATTGTTCGGTTTGCGTGATGTTATTAATGCTGCCGCCTGTGCTCTCAAGCTGGACGGTTTTGCCAGATATCGCGGATCCAATGTTGTTGATATCGCCCAGCGCGCCCAGTTGTAGTGCACTGCCTGCCTGCATCAGGCCAGCATTCAGGTTGCTGATGCTGCTCTGACTACCGATAAACAGGTTTTTGTTTGCGGCGAGGGTGCTGCCGCTATTGGTGACACTGCCGCCTGAAAGTCCGACATTATTGCCAGCAATCACGCTGCCGTTATTCACCGTCACGTCTTTTGGTGACAGATACACTTTTGGCACCATTACCGTCTGGCCGTTGATGCTGGCGGATTCCCACCACAAGATACTGCTGTCGAGCGCGGCGATTTGCGTAGCCGTCAGCGCTACACCAAAGGCCAGTCCAAGCGACTGCTGCGCACCTGCCGCGTTATCCATCAGGTATTGCATCTGCTCGAGATCAGAACCGAGGCCGCTGATATAGCGGCTGCCGGTCTGGTTGATCATAAAGTTGCTGACGTAGCGCGTATCGAATGCCGCATCACCGAGGAAGCGATAATCGTATTCCGGCTGCAGGTTAAGTTTGTCGAGGAAGTACGCCGAACCGAGGAATTTATTCTGGTCGGTGTACTGGCTGTTAGTTTCACGCGGAGCCGTACCGGGTTGGATCCCCATTAATGCGTACAGGTCGCCAAACAGGCTTTGATCGAGTTGCCCCAGCCCGTCGAGTTTCGGGTTCGTGGTGATCAGATACGGGCTGTTCGCATCGGTTGAAGGGACAAAATAGCCGTTATTATCCGACGGCAGAGGATACAAGCTGTTGCCCCCGGCGATGTGAGCAACTGCATCGGTGAGACTCTCGTACCATTGCGGCGAGGTGATGTCCGCGCTATCTGCGTTGGCGAGATCTTGCTGCTGAACGCCATCAGGCTGGCTGAGTGTATTTAGCGTCGGGGCAGTGATGATGTTGCTGGTGCCCCCGGCATTCGCCGTGGTGGTGGTGTTGCTGATGTCCTGGGTAAAATTGGCAATGACGTTGCCGCCAGCCTGGATGACGGAGCGGAATATATCACCGTCAGTACTCTCTGTTCGGATATCCCCTGTAGTGACAAAATAGATTGAATTCATGCCCCCAGTGCCGTTCTGAGAGGTTATGCTGGACTCCGTTGCGTACTCACTTCCACCATAAGCATATGACAAATAATGAGTTTCAATGCTTTCTATCCATGACTGGTTATTAAGCGTATTACCACTAAGAATGGCATTGTTAGTCGCTAAAATATGACTGGCATTATTCTCCAGTACATCCGCATGGAGCAGAAGATCGCGGCCAGAAGAGATATGCGCAACGGGTGAACCATTGCTCTCGACAATGACCTGTGAACGGGAAACGGCAAACTGTAATTCAGCGCTGTTGCTATAAGGGGCAGGACGAGACCAATATGCCCCGGCACAACCATTACCACAGCCAGTATCTGCGCGGTAGTAGCCATAATCGTAATTGATACTATCCAGATAGCTTAGCGGGACATCTGCATCAATCGACGTAAGCCATGAGTATTGTCCGGCTAAATCTGTTTCTTCGGTGACATGAGCAACTAATCCTTCCCGCTCATTCACTAAATGCCCGGTATTTATCGTAATATCCCCATTTACCGTCTCGATATTCCCCGAAGTATTCACCACTTCGGTGTTCGCATTGCCCGCCATATCGCGCTGCATCCACAGGCTGTTACCGGCCAGAATATCGCCGTGGTTATTGCGGATGGTATTGGCCAGCAGATACATATTGTTGCCCGCATACAGCAGGGCGGTATTGAGAATACTGCTGGCGGCATTGAGGGTCAGTGAGCCCGCAGTGCCGATAAAACCGGCCACCGTAATATTCCCACGGCTGTTCAGTACCACGTTGCCACCGGCCTGTAATGTGCCTGTGGTGTTCATCGAAATACTGCCTGCGGAGAGGATGCTTGCACCGCTGCCGGTGGTGATTTGTCCGTTATTAGTGAGCGTCGTTCCGGCAGTCAGATTCACCGCCTGGCCTTGCATCATGCCCTGATTGTTTATCGCGCCATTGCTGGTGATATCCAGCACGGTGCCTGCCGCCAGCACGTTTTTACCCGTAAAAGCACCGGTTAATTTCAGGGTTAAATTACCCAGCGCAACCACCTGACCCAACTGTTCGAAAACGCCGCTGGTCAGCAGTAAGTTACCGCCGCTGTAAAGTTTACCTGCGGCCCTGTGTTCAATCCGGTCGGCATGAACCGCCAGATTCGAGGTGCTAAACACCGTCCCTGAGTTATCGATTGCAGCGGCATTCAGCAATACAGATGTGGCCTGTAGCCAGTTATTGTTGGTCAGGCTCGCCGTGTTAAACGTGAGTTCACCGCCGGAGAGGATTTTACCGTCGTTACGTGCGGACGCTGAGGCATCAATACGTGTCGTGCCGCCGCCCTGAATCAGGCCGTAGTTCACGAGATTTGGCGTGGTGAGGTTCAGGGTGTTCTGGCTCAGGACAATACCGGCAGCGCGGTTGGTCAGATTACCGGTGAATGCGAGGTCATTGTTCCCCTGAATACGCCCGCTGTTGTCGACAGAATCGCTGATCAGCGCAATATCCGTACCCTGAATTTGCCCGGCATTATTGACTGTCGCCGCACTCAGCCCCAGGGTTCCGTCTGTTAACAGCGTTTTGTCCTGTTGCTGAATAAATGCTCCGGTCAGCGCCACTACCAGTCCGTTGACGCCGATGATGTCGCCATTGTTATTCAGCGACGTGCCGTTTATCACCAGATTATTGCCCTGCAATGCGCCACGGTTATCAAGCGACTCTCCCGTCAGGGTGAGATCTGCGTCACTCAGCAGCGAGCCCTGATTAGCGATGTTTTGCGCGGCAAGGCTGGCGTTGCCCTGGCTTAAGATGTCACCGTCGTTACTCAGTGTGCCGGTAAGCGAAACATCCAGTTTATCCGTCCCAAGCAGGGAGCCTGTGTTCGTCCAGTCACGGGCGGTGATAACAACATTTTGCCCCTGCAGGGTGCCTGCGGTATTGAGTAAACCCGCATCCAGGGTCAGTGAGCCTGCCGTCAGCGTGCGGCTGGCGCTGCCTGTGCGCAGTTCATCTGCCGTCATGTGCAGCGCAGAAGTTCCTTGCCACAGGCCCTCATTACTGAACGTTTGGGTCGTCAGTGACAGGCTGTTCCCCATTACCTGTCCGGCATTGAGAACGGTATTCCCGCTGATATCCAGATGTCCCTGACTTAAAAACAAACCCTCACTCAGGTTATTAAAGTGCCCGCTGTTTACCGTGAGATTCGCCGCAGTGGTAACGCCGCCGTGAATCAGATTCTGTGCCGTAAGCGTGAGTGCACCCTGTGCCACCTGAGTGCCATAAAGCGTGGCATCCGTGGCTGTGAGCGTGAGCGTACCATCAGACTGGAGCTGCGCGTCACGCTGGCTGGTCAGTTTATTGGCCTGCACCCTAAGATCGCCGTGGGCGATAACATCCCCGCCCAGACTTGCTTCACCGGTTTTCAGTGAAACATTGCCCAGGCTGGTCGAAAGCGAACCTTTTGCGGCGGTCAGTGAGCGGCTCTCTATCGCCAGTGATTTTTTGCCTGATAAGGTCCCGTTTTGCCGGATATCTTCCGCAGACACAACCAGCGCTTCATCAGAAAGAATTTCTCCACCCGCTGCGTTGCTCAGTGTTTTTACGGCACTTATCGAGGTAGTGCCTTTGGCAGCAATTTTTCCGCTGTTGGACAGGGAAGCGCTGCTTATGGCGGCGTTATTACCGGCTATCAGCTGGCCCTGATTTGTTATCGTTCCCGCCACCTGTGCTGAAATATCACGCGCCGTATTGACGCTGCTGCGGCCATCCTGTGTTAAATCTTGTGCGTTGAGATTGAGGTCGTTTCCGGCAGTCAAACGGCTGTTGCTTAACGTCAGTTTGCCATCGCTGTTAAGGGCGATATTGTTGTCGCTGGCAAAGGTGCCGTTGTTAAGTGCAATGTCCTGCCCGCTGACATTCATACTGCCACTGGCTTTATGTTCACCGCTCAGCGTAACGCTTTCCCCTTTGGCATTCAGGCTGCCGCTGGCAAGGCTGTTTTGCACGGTGAGTTTGCCGCTGGCATCCAGCGTGATATCCCCCTGACGGGCGTTCAGGTTGCCAAGGTTAACTCCCACGCCTTTATCGCTGGAAATCAGGCGGATACGACTGGCGTACATGCCGCCGAGCGCGCCGGTATCCACCGCCACCACGGGTGCTGCGCCTTCACCGGCCATCGCGGTTACGCGGCCATTTTTATCCACGCGATTGGCGCCGGCGATAACATTCAGCGCGTTAGCATGAATTTGTGCATTCACTTCGGTGGCCCGCGAGATGATTGACAACGCATCCGACTGGCTGGCATTCAACCCCTGGCCTTCAACGGTGATGGAACCTTTTTTGACATCAAGGGATTGTAAGTTGCCACTCGCATCGAACACCGGTTTACCCGTGGTGAGCGTGGCGTTCGGTGTATTGATAAACCCGCAGCCGTTACAGGTGATGCCATACGGGTTAGCAACCATCACGTTGGCCGCTTTTCCTGCGACTTCTGTGTAACCGTTCAGTTGTGAACGGTTCGCGCCCGTCACTTCGTTAATAATGCCGCGCGCTTCCTGGCCTGCTTTCAGGTTGGGGTTGTTCTGAATCAGCCCGCCTAACTGCGTCTGGTTTAGCTGGCCGGTGGCATTATTGAGGATCAGCCCCTCTTTACCGACGTTGTAATTTTGAAACTGGTTATGGGAAATCCCCGCTCCGTTAGGTGTGGCGATATTCACCACCGGCACACCGTTTCCGGCCTTATCGATACCTGTAGCACTATTTGCAGGCGCCGGTGCGGCAAACACCGGGAATACAGGTTGTCCTGCCAGCAAGCCACAGATCAAATAACTCAGTATGCGTTGAGCAAAACACATTGGTTGTTGATGATTATCCATAATCGTTTTCCCTTAAATCACAAACGCGATGCGGTAATAAATGCTGAGGTGGTCAGGCGCTAACCAGTCCGGATATTGCAACGGTGTACCCACGGTAAACTGGCTGGAGTAGTGACGATTTGTGGTAGAAAGCCCGACAGCGGCTCCCCACAACGTGCCGGACGCCCACGGGTCTTTGTTATCTTTTTGCAGCCAGCCACCGTCGAGTGCGACCACGCTGCTGACCTGGCCGATAAGCGGCAATGTGAACAGTCTGTAGTTCAGCTCGTTACGCCAGTAGCCGCCGTTATCGCCGGAAAGATATTGCTCTTTAAAGCCGCGTACCGAGCTTTCGCCACCGATGGTCAGACGCTCGCTGCCATATAGCCTGTCCGGCGACCACTGACCGTAGACGCTGGTCAGCCACCATAAATCTTCAGCCACCGGCAACTGAAAGCTGCCGTTCAGGCTCCATTTTTTAAATCCGGCTTTCGGCAAATCATCATTTTTGCCGTTATCGTCTTCCGCACCCAGCCAGGACACGCCATGGCTGAAAGTGGGGTTGAAAGTTGCGACGCCACCGAAGATTTTTTGCGTGTGGTTGAGGCCAAACAGCAGGCTGGTCAGCTTGCGACTGCTGCTGTCGAGCAACACATCATTGAGATAGTTATTGCTGATCTGATGTGTCAGTCCGATGGAGGCACCGGTTTTGATATCGCCATCGCGGAATAACACCCGCGAGGTGGTAAAACGGTGGCTGATGCTGTCGCCGGTCGATGCCCAGCCAAAGCCATTGTTGTCAATGGTGCTGAGGTAGTTGCTCCAGCTATAGCTGTAATCAAACAGGTTATAACCGTAGGGAATGCTCAGCCCGGCCTGAACATTTTGTGCGTCATGCGTAGATGAAAAATCGCTGCTGCGCCCGCCGCTGACGAACCATTTATCCGCAATACCCAGCACATTATTGGCCGTCAGTGAGCCGCCAGATTGTCCGGTACCGGTACTTTTCTGCCCGCTGTTATCAAAGTTAAGTGAGAAACTGAGCGGGAATTCCGGCGAGGCGGTGAGATTGACAATGGAATAGCCTGATTTCTTGCCCGGAAGGATCTCTATTTGCACCGGATCGTTGCGCAACCGGTTGATTTGCTCCATACCCTGTTCGATGTCACGCAGGTTAAGAATGCCGCCTTCCAGTCCCGGGAAAGCCATTCTTAATTGTGGCGCTGACATGCCTTCGAGGGTAATTTTCTCAAGACGTCCTTCCAGTACCGAAAAATGTAATTCACCCTGAGATAAATCCTGTTCGGTGATAAAAGCCCGGCTGGTTATATATCCCTGGTGAATATACCAGTCAGAGATTTGACGGGTTATCTCCGCAATTCCGTTCATCCCGATACATTGGTTAAGATGAGGTTTATTAATCTCGCGTTGTTTTTTATCAGAAAGAAGTGTTGCGTTATTTATATATATTTTATGAATGTAAAAGCAGGGGCCATTATTTTCTTCTATGTGTGATTCGATGGGTGAAACGGGAGAAAAACTGCGTTGTAGATCATCACGTTGTTGCTGGCTTTGCCTTAATAATCCCTGTTGCTCCTGACGGATCAGGTCACGGTCTGCCGGATTCAGGGGGGCCGCAACGCCGGATGTAATGATGCCAGCCATTAAAATGGGCAGAATATATTTAAGGAATGAATATTTACACAAGACAAATTTATCCCATGGATAATTAATGGAGTAATGTTTTGATACAGATTTTAATATGATGTTTCGTGGCGACAAATAAATCAAATTTTTTAATGGTATTGAGGGAGGGTGAATTTATTTCGGAGTCGTGCTGATAAGTGATTTAGTGAAATTCACCCGTAAATTATCTTATTCCGTTATAGGAAAGGATTATTAATTCCAATCCATTGCGCTTCACAGTCACTGGTTCCGCAATATAACCGGGGCACGGATGACTCAGTAATGCAAAGGCCGCCGGGGAAAATAACGTCTTCAAGATCAGCACGTTTGGCGGCTCCGGGTTTGAACTGGTTGCGTTCAGCGATGATTTTCAGCGCTGTCCGGTGATACGTCTGGTAGTTGAAAATGAACGAGCAGGCGTAATAGTTCCGGTGCCCCTGCGCATCGAAACGGGCGACATGTCCCAGCACACCGATCTGGTGGCCATCCAGAACATAAGCTGCGTTCACGCCGCACCATTCTTCGGCGGCGACCTGTCCCTGCAACAATGTCGCCTGAGCTATCTTGCCCAGGGTCAGAGCCTCCAGTGAATCCAGCAGAATATAGCCGATGGTACCCCGTCCGCCGGTTTCACCCTGCGGACGGGTAAACAGTAATATTTTTCCGTCCGGTAAACCCACCGGACGGATGTCTTTCATGCCCTCAGGCCCGATAAAAAATGGGCGCAGGGAATACAAATCGGTCCCCCGGTACAGCACGGTTTTCCAGCGCAGTCTCCCGCTGGTGTCATCCGCCGGTTCAACACTCACCCCGCCAAAAATAAACTCCCCGCCGATCCGGGCAAAAAACGGATCCTGTAGAGCGAAGACCGGCGCGTCGGGCAGTAATTCGCACTGGCGGACGCCATCAAATGCAAAAAATTTTACCTGTGATAACTCGGAGTTTCTGGGCTCGACACGGGCCGCAATGACCGAAGTATCACCGCACTGAAACGGAGCGGTCAGGTTATAAACATCGTCGTCTCCTGCGCCGGAGAACTGGATTTTTTCTCCGGCGGGTACCGGCAATTTCAGAGTACGAAATTGCCGGAGTAATGTTTCAACCCTGCTCACAGCGGTAATCCGAGATGCGCCCATAAGGCATCGAGCGGCATTGTCGCCAGCCCGATACATTCATCGGCTGCGCCGTAGTAAATTTTCAGCAAATCCTGTTCCAGCAATGCGCCGCAGGTGAACACCACGTTGCCAAAGAATCCTTCTTTCTCATATATCGCTTCAGGCTGTAGCAGCGGCACTGGAGACCTGGAGAGGATGTTGGACGGATTATTCAGATCGAGCAGCATCGCGCCGAGGCAATAACGCTGGTCTTTATCCACGCCGTGATAAATCTGCAACCAGCCGCGCGTCGTTTTCATCAGCGGTGCGCCACCACCCAGCTTCAGCGCATCCCAGTCGCCGGAAGCACTGCCGAGTAAATGGCGATGATTGCCCCAGTGCAGCATGTCCGGTGATTCACACATCCAGATCTCCGGCTTACCAAAATGTTTGGGTGAAGGACGGGTCAGCGCCTGATATTTGCCGTTAATTTTTTCCGGGAAGAAGCAGACATCGCGGTTATCGGGGCAGAAAATCACGCCTTGTTTTTCTACCGTGACAAAATCGGTGGTCGTCGCCAGCGCGGTGGAAATGCCATACGGCGAAATGGCCGAATAGTTGATGTAGTAAACGCCATCGATCAGCGTAATTCGCGGATCTTCACAGCCAAATTGTTCGTATTGCGTATCAGCGGTCAAAAAGGGCTGTGCATCAACACTAAAATCTTCGCCATTCTGACTACGCGCTAACCGCAGATGCGACATCGAGGTCAGCCAGATCACTGAAGGGTCAGCTTTCAGCGCAATCATTCTCGGGTCGCTGAAATCATAGGCCGGGTCGTCACGTCGAAAACGTTTCGTGCCCGCCCGCCAGACGTTTTGCTGGTTCACCAGAAGCGGCACTTCCAGACAATTAGCATCCGTTGAGATCACGCTTTCCGCGACACGAAGCAACAGCAGGGTTTCCCCCTGATACGAACATACGCCTGCGTTAAAAACACAATCGACCTTCCAGCCGGGCTGGGAAGGTGCAACGTGAGCAGGTGTTAACAGCGGATTTTTTTCACTTCTGAGCATTTTCATGGTTTACCTTTTTGATAAGAATTTGGTTTTTTTCCAGCAGCGGTTCATCCGTGCCAAACAAGACTGAATTGCCGTCGGCATAGCCCACGTTGACGACAGGCGGACCGAAATTGATCATCACTTCCAGACATTCCGCACCCAGCTGGCGGCGGAAAATCAGGCATTGCTTAAACAGCGTGAGGTACTGATAGTGGCCACGCTGAAGAGAAGGGTGTGTATTTCTTATGTGGATCAACTGCTTATAACGGGTCAAAATTGATTGTGAGCACTTACTCTCATTTTCGACGTTAATCTGGCTTTCACGGGCATCGGCTGGCGTCCACGGGACAGGTAAACGGGAGGCATCGCGGCAGAAAGGTAATGCGTAAGTAAGCGCTTGCTCCTCATGCATGCCCTGTGAAATAGCGGTGTGATAGTGCGTGATTCCCTGAATATCCCGCATCTGTTGCAAATTCTGCGGGACAAAATCGGTCATGCCGATTTCTTCTCCCTGGAAGATAAAAGGCAAACCCCGGGCGGTCATTTGCAGGGCAAAAACGGCTACAGCGCGGGGAATATCGCGGGGTGATTCACCGAAACGGCTGATCATGCGTGACATATCATGGCTGGAGAAAAACAGTGTCGGTAAACCGTAGAGTGTGTTTTCCATTGCCTGTATTTCGGCGAAGATCGCTGCAATATCGAAGCGTTTCTGGCTGCCAAGGTTGAAATTGAACACCACGTCCAGCAACTCTGTGCCCTGATAAGGTGCCATTACCGGCAATTCATCACTGCCCACTTCGCCAATCAGCAGGAATTCACCTTGCGCACGGATATGGCGACACAGGCGATTCACCACGCTGAGCACACCGGGCTGATTGATATCTTTATCATGAGGGGGCTCTGCGCCTGCCTCAACGGGTGGATGATCTTCCCCGATACCGTCAGTGGTCAGAAAATTAATCACGTCAAACCGGAAGCCGTCGACGCCGCGCGCTATCCAGAAATCGAAGATTTTTTTGATCTCATGCTCAACGGCGGGATTGGACCAGTTCAGGCATACCTGTTGAGGCGAGAATTTATGGTAGTAACTGGCCGTCCCGCCGGGTTCCTGCGTCCAGGCTGAACCGCCAAAGAAAGAGGTCCAGTTGTTGGTTTGCTCACGAAAGAAAAAGAAGTCACGGAACGGACTGTCCGGCTGACGGAGCGCCGCCTGAAACCACGGATGCTGGTCCGAAACGTGGTTAATCACCACGTCGATGACCAGCAAGATATCGCGCTGATGACAGGCCGCAATCAGTTTATCGAAAAGGTCTACTGTGCCAAAGCGCGGATCGACGGCGCAGTGATCACTGATGTCGTAGCCATTATCCACCAGCGGAGAGGGATAAAAGGGGGTGATCCAGATGCCGCCAATGCCCAGCTCAGCCAGATAATCCAGTTTAGAAACCAGCCCCGGGAAATCGCCTAATCCGTCAGCGTTACCGTCGCAGAACGAGGGTAAATACACCTGATAAAATACCCGGTCCTGCCATGTTTTCAGGTTGTCCATCATTCAGGCCTGTTATTTAAGTGAAAGCGACATCCCTTCCAGGAAATGCTTCCTGAAGAGGATAAACAAAACGACGATTGGTAAGGTTTGCACTACCGAACCCGCCAGTACCGGGCCGACATAAATGCCATAGGATTTACTGAACGTTGCCAGCAGCACTGAAAGCGGCATTTTGTTGGCATCCTGCATCACAATCAGCGGCCAGAGGAAATTGTCCCAGGCGCTGGTAAAAGTAAAAATCGCGACGATAGCCAGAATCGATTTGTTGAGGGGCAGCATGACATGGAGCAATATTTTGATAAGACCTGCATGATCTAACCTTGCGGCATGAATATAGTCATTTGGCGTGCCTTTAAAACTCTGCGAGATCATAAAAATCCCCCAGCCATTCATCACAAACGGTAAAATAAGGGCGCCATAGGAATTAATCATGCCGAGTTCACGCATCAGCACGAAATGCGGAATAATAAACATGAAAGCCGGAAAAACCATTTGCAGGATAAGCAGGTTTTTGAAAATATCCCGGCCTTTAAATTCCATTTTTGCCAGCGCATAACCAATTAAACAGGAACTCAGCGTGACGCATACCGTTATGGTTAATGTAATGAATATGGAGTTAAACAATGTGCGCAGAAAGGGTTTTTCCGCTTTACCGGTACCATCAAACAGGAAAATATAATTATCGAATGACAGCGGGCCGGAAAAAAGAGATGTCGTATAAATATCGGCTGTATTTTTAAACGAACCGATTAACATCCACAAATACGGATATAACCAGGTGATGGCCAGCGCAAACATCAGCAGGTGGATCGCCACGGAGCTGATTGTTTGTTTCAGTAAAAATTTTTGTACAGGAGCGACGGCTCCCGTCTCCACAGATTGTGTCTTCATCATACGATCTCGATTTTCTTTTCCAGACACCGGCGCAATATCCAGATCAATGTGAAACTGAACAGCGCGACAATAATTGACATGGTAGCGGCCCAGCTTGGCTGCATCTGCCGGAAGGCGGCTTCATACATCACCACCATTGGCGTGGTGGTGCTTTTCAGCGGACCGCCTCCGGTGATGAGATAGGGTTCGGTGAAAATACTGAACGCTACTGTGATCGCGAGAACCAGCACCATGACTATCTGGGCATTCATCAGGGGCAATGTGATATGCCATATTTTTCCGAGGCCCGTGGTTTTATCGAGATCGGCGGCATCGTAAATATCTTTGGGAATAGTAATCAGCCCGGAATAAAAAATCAGGCCGTAATAGCCGACAAATTTCCAGGTGATAATAAGGGCAATCGATAACATGGCGAAATCCGGATGGGTGAACCACGGGACGTTAACGCCAAACATGTCCATCAGGAACGTATTTATCGGTCCTGTTTCACTGAACAGTTTGGAAAATACAATGGAATACGCCACGCCGGATGAAACATTGGCGAGCAGGAAGCTCAGGGCAACAAACGCTTTGCCATATTTTATTTTTCTTAATCCGAACGCGAATAATAATGAAGACACCAGGACTATGGGCAGATAGTAAGCCAGAAATTTAAATACGTTATACATCGCCGTCCAGAATAAAGGATTCTGCATGACGGCGATAATATTCTTCACGCCGTTAAAAGACGGTGCGCCAATAAATTTCCAGTCAGTAAAGCTCAGCACCGCCAGCCAGAGAAAAGGATAAAGCCAGAATACCAGCGAATATCCGAGGTAAGTGGAGGCCAGAAGGCCTCCGAGTGATGACTCTTTCATTTTTATCATCACTTACTGCTCCAGCGTTTTGTCGATCTCTTGTGAGGACGCCTGAATCACCTCGGGTATCGGGCTATTTTTAAACACCAGTTTTTCAATCATTTGCGTCATCGTCCGCTGGACTTCAACGGTTTTAGTGACTGGTGCTGGCGGAACCGCTTTCGATACGTAGGAGGCGATCGCATTAACCAATGCGTGCTGTTGCAGATACTCTTCAAAAATCGGATTACTTTGCAGATCTTCCCGGGCAGGCGGCATGCCGGTGAGTTCCAGCCAGCGTCGGTCATGTTTAGGATCGCTGTATACCCATTGAATAAACTTCCAGGCGTCGGCCTGCACTTTTGACGTACTGAACATCACGATCCCTTTGCTGTCAGCCATGGTGGCAACGCCGGGTTCGCCGGTTTGTGTCGGCATCGGGCCGATACGGATGGTTTTTAACACTTCGGGAAATTGTTTCTGATAGCGGTCGATATCCCATGGACCACGTACCGCGCCCAGCACGGTTCCCGCTGCCAGCGGATCGTCTGCGGCGGTGAAGTCGTAGCTGGTCCATTTGTTCGCAAACATTTTGTTGAGGAAGGTGAGGGTCTGTTGTCCGGCTTCGTTATCAAAGCTGGATTTGTGATCCTGAATATACGGGCTGCCCTGAGAGGCGGCGTAATACAGCGGAATAAAGTCAAACCAGCGATCCCACCAGTTTTTGCCGCTGGTGATTTGCAGACTGTAACCTTTCTGGTTTTGCGTTATCCGTTCTGACAGCGTGTAAATCTCATCATAGGTGGTCGGCACATGATCAAAACCTTGCTCAGCCAGCAGATCGCTGCGCCACCAGTACACGACCGGGCTGATATAAATCGGGATAACATTTTGCTGCCCTTCGAACTGCCATGATGCCATGGCTTTCCCCATATGTCGGGTTTCAACCAGTTCCTGAAAACCGGGCATTTTGGCGTAGTCATTGAGTTGTTTAAGTTCGGATAACTGTTTCGCGAAGCCGATAAAAATATTGGTGGATATATCGGGCTCGGTGCCTGATGCCAGCGCATTCATAATGGCTTCTTCAGAACTCCCCGCAGCCGGTATTGGCGTGAATTCCACCTTCCTGTTGGCCGGATTACTGTTCCATTCTTTTACCACCTCGCCCCAATACACTTCCTGAGTAACATTAGGCGCTATCCACATTTTAATGCTGGTTTGATCTTTCTCCTCAGGCCCGCAGCCCGAAAGAAATAACGTGATACCTGCAAGTGCAGCCAGTTTCATTATTTTCATGCTGTATCCTATTTCCATTAGG
Organism: Rahnella sp. CG8; assembly: GCF_023701875.1. NCBI lineage: Bacteria > Pseudomonadati > Pseudomonadota > Gammaproteobacteria > Enterobacterales > Yersiniaceae > Rahnella > Rahnella sp. CG8. Next base: position 19,481 of record NZ_JABAED010000020.1, on the reverse strand, counting down.
TTGTTATTAATAATTCATAATTATATTTAATGGTTATTTATATTATATTTTTATGAGTGGACTTCTATTTTAAACGCTAGCATGGACATACAATCAGTAAACGTTATTACGGTCACAGAAATGATTTTGTTTAACGTTAAACTTTATTTTATATATTCATTGCAATAGCCTATTTTCTGTGAGTATATATTGGCGAATTAAGGATTTTTCAGACGGGGGATTTCATTTATTCAAAGCATTCAGGAGTGTGTAAACTGAGCAAGATAACCTTAAAGTCAATTGCCCGTGAATTAGGGGTGACGCATACGACGGTGTCGAATGCATTTAATAATCCGGGAAAGTTATCTGAATCCTTAAGAAAGCGAATAATTGATTATGCGCATTCCGTTAATTTCTACGGCCCTGATAATATCGGGCGCGCATTACGTACCGGCAGGTCGGATGCGATTGGCATTATCTTCAATGACACGCTGAGTTATGTTTTTACTGACAGCCATGACGTGCAGCTCATGCAGGGCATCGCGGGTGCATGTGACCGGAAAGGTGTCAGCATCATCCTGATCCCGTTGCATAACGGACAGGGCGCGCGGGCCAGTGTGATTAACACTGCGGTAGATGGCTATATCCTTAATGCGACGCACAATAATGACCAGATCATCGCTAAGGCATTGTCAAAAAATCTGCCTGTGGTGACCACGGATTTTAAAATTCCCCCGCACAGCAGTGTCTCCATTGATAACTACCGGGCGATGAGGGAAATTTGCCTGCACCTGCTGGAAAAAGGACACCGTGAATTCGGCATTATTTCATTTCCTTCACTACAGGGGCGTAAGGGTGTCGTGCCATTGAGTCAGGATATTTCAGGCGATAATGACGTTATGATCACCCGGGTGAAATCTTGCGTGGAGACTTTCCGCGAATGGAATATCGAACTCGATAATTGCTTTCTTTGTGAAACAAGCCATCACGAGATGTTTGGCGAAATAGCCGCGCAGGAATTACTTAAAATAAATCCGGGAATAACCGCGTTTATTTGCCTGTCTGACCGCTTTGCGCAAGGTGCGATTAATTATTGCCGGCAGGCCGGGTTACGTGTTCCGCAAAATATCGCGATTACCGGATTTGATAATATTCCCCGGCCAGAGAATGAAATCGGGCTCACTACCATTGCCCAGGATCCGGTTAGAAAAGGTGAGATAGCCGCGGCCTTGCTGCTGGAGGGGAAAAATAATATTCACTTCGACCTTGAGTTTACGTTAATTATACGTGGTTCTACCTGATTCCCGGTGGGGCCATAAAGACGCAAGTACTTATGTCTATTTTCAGGATGAAATATGGCCTTATTAACGTGTTTTAAAGCTTACGATATACGCGGTGTTTTGGGCAGCGAATTAAACGAGGATATTGCTTACCGTATCGGTTGTGCATTTGCGCATTTTTATCGCCCAAAACGGGTGGTGCTGGGCAGTGATATTCGCCTGACATCACCGGCTCTCAAGCAGGCCGTTGCGCGCGGACTGATGGATCAGGGCTGCGGCGTGATTGATATTGGTATGACCGGCAGCGAAGAGGTGTATTTTGCCACCCGTTCCCTGCAGGCTGATGGCGGAATTCAGATCACCGCCAGCCATAATCCGGACAATTATAACGGTATGAAGCTGGTTGGACGGGATGCAAGACCTGTCAGCAGCGAAAACGGTTTACACGATATTCAGGCACTGGCCGAAAATCATCTGTTTTCGGCGGTGGCGCAGCCCGGTTCGTATCAGCAGCTTTCAAACCGCCGCGCTTATCTGGATCATCTGCTTAGCTATTTAACGTTACCGTTCGGACGGCCGCTGCGGGTGGTGGTTAACGCAGGAAACGGTGCGGCTGGCCCGACGCTGGATGCGCTGGAACACGCCTTTCTGGCACGCGGTATTCCCCTTACGCTAATAAAAATTCACCATGAGCCGGACGGCACTTTCCCCCACGGTATTCCCAACCCGATGTTGCCGGAAAACCGACTGGCGACATGCGATGCGGTGCGTGAACATCAGGCGGATTTGGGCATTGCCTGGGACGGTGATTTTGACCGTTGCTTCATCTTTGATGAACAGGGTGAATACGTTGAGGCGTATTACATTGTGGGATTGCTGGCTGAACTGTTTTTGCAACGCTCGTCCGGCGAAAAAATCCTTCATGATCCGCGTCTGGTCTGGAATACCCGCGACATTGTCAGCGCCAGACACGGTATCGCCATCGAAACCAAAACCGGCCATGCCTTCATCAAAGAAAGAATGCGCAGTGAAAACGCTATTTACGGCGGTGAAATGAGCGCCCATCACTATTTCCGCGATTTTGGTTACTGCGACAGCGGGATGATCCCGGCCTTGCTGGTACTACAACATCTCAGCCAGTGCAGCCGGAAAATGTCCGGACTGATTGCTGCCCGTAAAGCCCTTTTCCCGGTATCCGGCGAAATCAATATCTCCGTCAGTCAGCCCGCTGAGGCCATCAGCCGTGTCCGCGACCATTACCAACATCAGGCGCTAAGTATCCGCCAGACTGACGGGCTGAGTATGGAATTCGATAACTGGCGGTTTAATTTACGCGCTTCCAATACTGAGCCGCTCCTGCGCCTCAACGTCGAAACCCGACAATCCACCGCGCTGTTAACTGAAATCACCGGAAAACTGCTCGCCCTTGCCGGGGCGTAACCGCTCATCTTTTTGTTTTAAAGGACAACGTTATGTCAGGCTTAACACTCAAAAATATCAAAAAATACTATGACAAAACTGTCGTGATCCCCGATTTGTCTCTGGAGATCCACTCCGGTGAGTTTTTGGTACTGGTCGGTCCGTCAGGGTGCGGGAAATCAACGTTACTGCGCATGATTGCCGGGCTGGATGCGCTGAGCGACGGGACTATTCACATTGAAGAAACTGATGTGACGGATTTACCCGCCGGGAAGCGCGGTCTGTCGATGGTATTTCAGTCCTACGCGCTTTATCCGCACATGACCGTCAGACAGAATCTGGCATTTGGTCTGAAAAATATCCGCACGCCGCCGGAAGAAATTGCCCGACGCATAAGCGAAGCGGCCCTGATCCTGCGGCTGGACGACATGCTCGACCGGTTACCGCAAAATCTTTCCGGCGGACAGCGTCAGCGCGTCGCTATCGGGCGTTCCATTGTTCAGCAGCCGAAAGTTTTTTTGTTTGATGAACCGCTGTCGAACCTTGATGCCGCGCTGCGTGTGCAGATGCGTCAGGAAATCAGTCAGCTACATGCCCGTCTGAAAAACACCATGATTTACGTGACCCACGATCAGGTCGAGGCCATGACACTGGCGGACCGGATCGTGGTGCTTAACAAAGGTCACATTGAGCAAATTGGCACGCCGGTTGAGCTGTATAATTGCCCGGCCAGCCTGTTCGTCGCCGGTTTTATCGGTACGCCGAAAATCAATGTGATCCCGGCACAAGTCGTCGGCCGCCAGCTGAGTATTGACGGCCAGCCGATGTACCCGCTGGAGGATAAATTCCCGGCGGCGCAGGATGGACAAATGGTGTCGCTGGCCATCCGCCCTGAGCTGTTGCGCCTGAATGAAGTGACGGATCATGCATTTGAAGTTTTGGTTGATTTCACTGAATTGCAGGGTGATTCCACGCTGGTATATGCGCGCGTTGGTGAGCACATCCTGAAAATGAAATCGTCGAAACAGCTCTCCTTTGCTAAAAACACACCGCTCAGGTTCGGGTTTAATGCTGCCAGTGTTTTACTGTTTGATGAAGCAGGCAGGCGCATCCTTCCCGACGCCGCGTAAAAACAAAAAAGGCACCTTCCGATGCCTTTACGACGAAGATAAATCAAAGTCAGATGTTTTTAGCCAGCTGCGCTTTGTGTTTGTTTTCACTCAGCATGGTCAGTAACAGCAACAGAACAGCCAGCACACAACCGGCGATCATCACGATAAAGCCACCGTCCCAGCCAAAATAATCCACGGTATAACCGACAATGGCGCTGGCCGCGACCGAGCCGCCCAGATAACCAAACAGTCCGGTAAAGCCTGCGGCGGTACCGGCTGCTTTCTTCGGTGCCAGTTCCAGCGCATGTAACCCAATCAGCATCACCGGCCCGTAAATCAGGAAACCGATGGTGATCATACAGGCCATATCAATACCCGGATTGCCGACCGGATTCAGCCAGTAAACGACGGTAGCGATAGTCACCAGCACCATGAAGAACACGCCGGTGGCACCACGATTGCCTTTGAAAACTTTGTCCGACATCCAGCCACACAGCAGCGTGCCGGGAATGCCAGCGTATTCATAAAGGAAATACGCCCACGAGGATTTATCCAGCGCGAAATGCTTCACTTCTTTCAGATACGTTGGTGACCAGTCGAGAATGCCGTAACGCAGCAGATAGACAAAGACGTTAGCCAGTGCGATATACCACAGCAATTTGTTCGGCAAAATGTACTGCATGAAAATCTGTTTCGCCGTCAGTTCCTGCTCGGCGGACTCTTTCACATAGTCCGGCGGATAATCGTTTTTGTATTCTTCAATGGGCGGCAGACCACAGGATTGCGGTGTATCGCGCATGGTCATGAAGGCAAACACCGCCAGCAGAATTGCGCCGAAGGCAGGCATATACAGCGCTGCATGCCAGTCGTTAAACCACGCCATACCGAGCAGGAACAGCAGCGGAGGAATACCGCCGCCGACGTTATGCGCACAGTTCCACACCGACACCACGCCGCCGCGTTCTTTCTGCGACCACCAGTGCACCATCGTACGTCCGCACGGCGGCCAGCCCATGCCCTGGAACCAGCCGCACAGGAACAGCAACACAAACATGATGGCAATGCTTGAGGTTGCCCACGGCACGAAGCCCATAAACAACATCACGGCCGCCGCCAGAATCAAACCAGCGGGCAGAAATACGCGCGGATTCGAACGGTCAGACACCGAACCCATGATGAATTTTGAGATGCCATAAGCAATGGAAATCCCGGACAGTGCGAACCCTAAGTCTCCACGGGAGAAGCCCTGATCAATCAGATAAGGCATGGCCAGCGCGAAGTTTTTGCGCACCAGATAGTAGGCCGCATAACCGAAGAAAATCCCCATGAAGATTTGCCAGCGGAGACGGCGGTACAGCGGATCGACGTGAGCCTCATCAACAGGAGCTTTGTGGGGCGCGGGTTTAAAGATACTGAGCATAAATGCCTCCGATGGCATAAATCAGGGCGGACTCATCATGAGCCACGGACGAAATGGCGGAGCCAATGTGTTCCAAAACGAACATCATTTTAGCCATTCGCGCACAAACGAACTGTGATTTATGACTGAAATGTTACATTTTTATTACAGAGGGAGGCGATTTTGTGAGCGAGGGTGACAATAAGAAACAAAAAAAGCGGAGACTAAGCCCCGCCTGGCAGGTTCGTGACATATCAAAAGACTCATTCTAAATCGTCAGACATTTTTAATTTTGATGTGTGATTTTTAAGTTTTTTTCCGATTTTTTACATATTAAAATTCATACCTGACGCTACCCTCACGGGTGCGCCAAATCATCATCAGTATGTTTTTATCAATGCAATTCTGGGGTGGTTTTATATAGCGAAAACAGAGCCGATCTTCCTTCCCCGCCTCTTTGTATCCCTCTCCGAATGCATACACCATTATCAGAAATGGACCTGTATTGCCGGAAGGAATGTGATATTTACCTCTAATTTTATCCTGATTATTCTGCCACCAGGCAATCTTTTCCGATTCAGTGGAGGGCAGTCCATCAACGATGATCTGTACAGTGCTTCCATCATAATGCGCATCTATAACAGCTACATCTTTGCCACCAACAAAGGTATAGTAAAAACAGGCCAGCAGCGCGACCAGAAATACGATTACGAAAATGCGCATCAATAATTACCTTCCATATCAATTACTGCTTCCATATTTGTCAAAAATGGTCGAAAACCGAATTTGTCAAACCGTTGCAGGACAAACCATATTTTAAAAAACTGAAATTGATTAAATTCCTTTTTGCGTATATCGTCAATATCCAGACCGAAGTGATCCTGACCTGTAAATCTGACACAGGCTTTCCAGTTTCGCTCGCTTACGTGGAGACTGATGATGTCTATTTTCGTTGCATGGACATTATGAATAGTGATCCCCATTCCATTTATTTTATCAAGCACGAGGGAATCAAATTTTGGAAGAATTGAACCTCTGATCGCAGATTTAATATCCTTCAATCTCTCCTGCGCAATACCTTTGCTTTTGTAATCAATGAATAACCCAATCGCTTCCTGCATAATAGACCTGGTATTTTTTGCAGTGTGATCAGAACGAAGCTTTTGATGATATGCATTATTAAGTTGCCCGTTATTAAAAGGCGTTCCTGTAGAATGCTGAAAATGCCTGAGCATCTGGTTAATTAAATATTGGTAGGAACCCACAAAGGAATAGGGAAGAGAACACGTCAGCATCTCCTTGAATAACAACCGGGCGCATTCCTTATTACTGACTGTGCCACCGCGATGAGCGCCACGATAGACACCCGCAAACCTGGACTGGGGATTATCAAATGCTGTCAGCCGGGTTAATGTATACGGATCAACCACAGTTGATATATTTTTCAAGCCGAACTCTCTTTTAAGTCTGTCCCCGGATATGTCACCATAACGCATGTCATTGGCACGGTAATCGTTGAAGCGACGCTGTGTCGTAAATATCGTCTGGGGAAATACAGCATTAGTCATAAAGGTTACTCCCTTAACTGCTTTAACATCAATTATCAGATCTCGTAGTTAATATTCCGGTGTTTATTCTTATAGGTGTCATACACTATTGATAGTAAAATAACTACAACTCATAACTTATTCCTTAAGTTAATTATTCAATTTTGTAATGAGTGTTAGTGAATATATATTTTGATGTTATGCATTACTCTCTGTTCAATATAACTTTACTGCATTCTAAATAATAAAACGATAGCTGTTTACGCTGATAAAACGCAGGCGGGGTTTGTGAGATTGAGTAACAGCATAAGGCAAAAAAAAAAGCGGAGCCTGAGCCCCGCCTGGCAGGTTCGTGACATATCAAAAGACTCATTCTAAATCGTCAGACATTCTTTTCGGCACTAAGCTGTCATGCGCTCATTCCACGTATCCTTGTATATAATATTCCCTTCTACATTTTTCCAAGTTATGGCTTGATAACGTAATTCGATATTTTCTATATGTGTACTTGTCATTCCATTTGGAAGCAAATAGGGGGAAATAGATGTGATTTTGACGTTTTCTAAAATAATATTGAAATATTCACTTTCAATCCCCGCATCCAATATGTGATACATTTTTATTATTGCGGATTGCAGTGTGCGGCCTTCACATAATGCCCGGAAAAGAAGCGGTGTGGTTTGGTCAAACTCTTTTTGCATAATAATCGGTGAATGAATTCTTGTTCCTGTTAATTTTCCCATGTGCTGATCAACAGGAATGTTAACATTGTGTGATAATGATTTTAACTCAATGGAACCGAGCCTTGCGGGTATAAGACATCCCCCAACAATAGGCGAGCCATTTTCATCAGTTAACCAAATGTGAGCTGGGTTTGACATATTTTATATCCTTATATAATCCGAGTGCATGAAATTTACCGTGAGAATAAAAAAACGAAAACTAGCATCAGCAGGAAAAACGCCGCAATTGACTGTATCGCGATATCAGGAAAAAAACTCACCATAAATATACCGAAGATCACAGTTATAATTAATGGGATGTAAGTCCAGAAAAAATAAGACAGTTGATGTTTAAACCATCGCTTTAAAAAATTAATCATGATGTTCACCTTACCATATCAATTATTGTTTTGGCGACTTCATCATCTGATGTAAGATTCGTGCTAAAGGAGTGAGCTTTCATAAAAAGAGGCTCAACTAAAAAATACATCATTTCTAATTTTCGCATATATAACGCGTAGTAATATGCAGGACTCAGAACCTGCAAACGTTCCGCACTCTCTGCAGCTTCCTGTACGTATCCGTAAAAGCCTATTCCGGTAGCGGCAAGTGCGGACACCTTCCCAATTTTCTGGCTGAAGCTGGTATGAATATTGAATCCAAGGCAAATGGACGTTGTTATGCCTAATGCAAATGATTGTGTCGTCAGAGAACTCGTTGATATATTTACGCTTGCTTTCATTAAGGTGCGCTGGATATAGTGTAGTTGGCTTTGGTTTCTATTTTTAATAAGTGATTCGACATAAATCTGTATCATGTCAGATATGATCCTTCTGTCTTTAATTAACTGCTGTAAAGACTCAAGGAATCGAACATCTTCTCGTTTCAGCTTTGCGCAAACATCTTGATAATTCTCCGTAAAACATGAAGTGTAATACACTAGCCTTGTTGCGCCATCCTGAATTCTGTGAGATTGATCGAGAATCTGCTCCTTAACTCCGGTAACCGCTGCATCCAACTTTTTTGCAAGTATTTCATCATTCGCCAACTTATTAATAATAAAATCACTATGGTACATAACTTATTCCTTAAGTTAATTATTCCATTTTATGATATGTGCTGGTTAAAATATATAGTAATACTATCAGTTACTCTCTGTTATATACCACTGTACTTCATTGTAAATAATATAACGATATATTTTCACCTTATAAATGAGGCGGATTGGTAAGGTCGAGTCATGGCATAATACAAAAAAAAAGCGGAGCCTGAGCTCCGCATGATATTTTCACACGGTCTGAAATTATTGAATTTTCAGTGTGCTGATAATGGCTTCCGCATCGGTCTGCGCCTGCTGCTGATTATCAGCAGGCAGAGTAATTTGCAGGGTCAGCAGATGGCTGTCGACCTTGCCCAAAACGATAGACGAATAGGCTTTCTGACCAGCAGAAGTGATCACGCTGTCGTACTGCTGCAATGTCTGGCCGTTGACCTGAATAGATTTATTGGTGACGACTTGCAGATTGGTATCGCGCGCTTTTTGCTGATCCTGTAAACGACCCGCCAGAACGTCCAGTGATTCCGGGGTGTTATCACCCAAAATGACAATCACCGCTTTCTGCCCGGTGCTGTCTGCATACACGTGCATATTATTTGCCTGTGTGCCCAGTTTACCGCTCTGGTCGCTCATTCCCTGCGGCAGGGAGAAGGTGACTTTGCCGTCCAGCAGGCTGACCGGCGTGGTGGCTGCCGTGGCTGCGGCCGCTGGTGCGCCTTTATCTGCGGCAGGTGCATCGGTCGACTTACCGTCACACGCAGCCAGACCGGCGATCAGTACTGCCATTCCCATCATTTTCGCGATATTACGCATCGGGCTTCCTTAAGTGGCCTGTTCACCAGGCTTACATGTTGACTTAACAGCCTTTATGGCAACCTATTCAGGCCACAAATGCAAGTCAGATTATGGCGCGATTTGTGTCTTCCCGGCGACCCGGTTTAGTGCGCACTGATAGCGGAATGCGGGTTGTTTCCTTGTGCTGATAAACGCTTAAGCAGCATATTCAGCAGCATGCCGTACATCGGCAGGAAGAACACCAGGCAGATCAGCACCTTGAAGGTGTAATCCACCATCGCTATTTCTACCCAGTGCTGTGCCATAAAGGCATCGCTGCTTTTGTAGAAAGCGATAAAGAAGAAGGACAGGGTGTCGCTGATATTGCCGAGGAACATCGAGGCGACCGGTGCGATCCACCAGCGGCGGTTCTGGCGCAGGCGGTTAAACACATGAACGTCAAGAATTTGCCCCAGCACATACGCCATAAAACTGGCGGTGGCGATACGCGCGACCATGATATTCAGGCTGCTGAGCGCTTCCACGCCTTGCCATTGCGCTTCAAAGAATAACGCCGAGATGACATAGGAAATGGCCAGTGCAGGCACCATCACGGAAAGTATAATCCGTCGTGCCAGCGGCGCGCCAAATATACGGACGGTCAGATCGGTAGCCAGAAAAATAAACGGGAAAGTGAACGCGCCCCAGGTGGTATGGAAACCAAAAATGGAAACGGGTAACTGAACCAGATAGTTACTGGAGGTGATGATGGCGATGTGGAATAGCGAAAGCCATATCAGCGCGGAAAACCGCTGCTGAGCAGTAAAAGAGTACATATATGTGACCTTTTTTTATGAATAAATTGGGGTGAGGGAACCCAAGAAAATTTTTACTTTCGCACCCGTAATGGCGTGCGGCGCGCATAGTACCTGTTTGCGCACCGTTTGCGCAACAGATCTACCGGTTAATTTTAGCGCAATGAGCCGTGTTTGTTGCGCCAGAAAACCAGCGGGTTAAACTATCCGCCTTTGCCAAACAACCGCCCATTCACGTATGTAGATGTTGAGACACGAAATGACCGACCCCTTTATCAATCCTGACCATCAGCTTGATGCGTTGGGTCTGCGTTGCCCGGAGCCAGTGATGATGGTTCGTAAAGCGGTACGCACCATGCAAGACGGCGAAACGTTATTGATCATCGCCGATGATCCGGCGACGACCCGCGATATCCCCGGTTTCTGCCGTTTTATGGAACATACGCTGCTGGCGTCGGATACCGAAAGCGTGCCGTACCGCTATTTGCTGTGCAAAGGGTTGGCAGAAAAACAGGGCTGATGGCTCAGCCCGTGTTGTTTATTTCGATTTATTGCGCAACAGCCTTAACGCATTGGCGGTCACCAGCGCCGTTGCGCCGGAATCCGCCAGCACCGCCAGCCATAATCCGGTCAATCCCATCAGCGTGGTGACCAGGAAAATCGCTTTCAGCCCCAGCGCAATCGTGATGTTCTGACGGATATTCGCCCGTGTAGCACGCGAAAGGCTGATCATCTGCGCCAGCCCGCTCAGGCGGTTATGCGTCAGTGCCGCATCCGCCGTTTCCAGCGCGACGTCCGTTCCGCTTCCCATCGCAATACCGATAGTCGCGGCTTTCATGGCGGGCGCATCGTTAATGCCGTCACCGACCATGGCTACCGGTTTCAGTGCATTCAGCGCGGTGACCGCTGAGACTTTATCCGCAGGCAGTAAGCCCGCACGGAAATCAATGCCGAGCCGGTCAGCGATGGTTTTCGCCGCCCGCGGATTGTCGCCGGTCAGCATGACCGCCGACACGCCGAGCGCTTTGAGTTTCTGCAATGCCTCGGCCGCGTCATCCCGCAGACGATCCTGCATGGCAATCAGCCCGATCGCGTTTTCTTCCTGCAACACCACCACCACGGTTTTTCCGCTGGATTCCCAGTCAGTAATTTGCGCAAGGGTTTCAGTTGTCAGGCTGTTTTCAGCCACACTTTTCGGTGCCAGCACCTGAATTTTGCGGCCTGAAACGAGGCCTTCCACGCCGGAACCGGCCAGCGCGCGGCGATCCTGCGCCGTGAGCGGTAGCGGATTACTGGTTTTTGCACGGGCCAAAATCGCCTGCGCCAGCGGGTGATGCGAACCTTCTTCCACCGCTGATGCCAGACTTAATACTTCGCCTTCGCTGGCGCCGTTCAGCAGTAAAACGTCGGTAACTTCAGGTTTGCCTTCGGTCAGCGTACCGGTTTTATCCAGGGCAACGGTTTGAATCAGCGCCAGCTGTTCCAGCGCTGCACCGCCTTTAATCAATGCACCCTGACGCGTGGCTGCTGCCAGCCCGGATGTAATCGCTGCTGGCGTCGAAATCACCAGCGCACACGGACAGCCAATCAGCAGCAGCGTCAGCCCGCGGTAAATCCAGGTTTCCCACGATAGCCCCATCGCCAGTGGCGGCACGATAATCACCAGCAACGACATCAGCATAATGACCGGCGTGTAATAGCGGCTGAAAGTATCGAGGAAACGCTCGATCGGCGCACGGCGTTCATCGGCTTCTTCAATCAGTTGCAGGATGCGGTCAATGGCGCTGTTGCCCGGCGCGGAAGCCACTTCGAGGCGTGCCAGCCGGTCAACGCACAGGCTGCCTGCGGGCACTTTTTCACCGGGCAGATGATCCACCGGAACTGATTCGCCGGTCAGCGCGCTTTCGTCGAAACTGGCGGCGCTTTGTAAAACAGCGTCGGCAGGCAGGCGTGCACCTGCCGCGATTTCAATGATATCGCCGGGACGCAAGCTGCTGACCGGCACGGTTTCAGATTTGCCATTCACAATGCGGACAGCGGTATCCGGGATCAGCGCCATCAGCGCTTTTACGCCGCTGCGTGCCCGGCTGGAGGCAAAAGCCTCAAGGCGTTCGCCCACCATAAACAGCAACAGAACCATGGCGGCTTCGGCTGTCGCACCGATAAAGAGTGCGCCGATCGCGGCGATACTCATCAGCGTTTCGATGGCGAATGGCGAACCGGCGCGGGTCTGGCGAATCGCCTGACGCAGTACCGGCCAGAGCCCGACCAGTGTCGTGGCGATAAACGCGATGTTACCCATCTGCGGGTTGAAATGATCGAGCACCCAGCTCAGTAGCATCAGAACCGAAAGAGCGATCAGCGGCAGCGCTTCCTGCAAACGGGAAGGTTCGGCGGTGGGTTTTTCCTGCGGTTTGTCGAGCGATTGCAGGGTAAAACCTGCGGCGGTAACGGCATTTTGCACGTGTTGGGTGATATCAAAACCTGCATCAATCACCAGCTTTTCAGTAGCGAACAGCACTTTAGCGTGGCTGATACCATCAATACCTGAAACGGCTTTTTCAATTTTTCGGGCACAGGCAGGGCAGTCCATACCTTGTACTTTCCAGCTGTATTGCTGACTGCCGGAAAGCGGTGAGGCGGGTTCGTCTTCGCCCGGCGAACCTTCGGCGTTGCCATCGTCCGATGTATGTGAGTGCTCACCTGTTTTTGGCGCACAGCAGCTGTCAGTGGTGGAGCAGGCGGAAACCGCCAGCGGGGGTTTTTCGCTACAGCAGCCAGCCGGATGTGTGCCGGGCTGCGCAATAGCGCCAATTTTGTTGATACGCAGTGCAGGCGCATGTTTGCCCTGACATCCGCAGCGACAGGTGTTGTTTTTTTGCAGTGGGATCATAAAGCCTCCGGTTCGAAACCGAGTGGAATTACCCCCAGTGTAAACGTTGGAGTCGGCTCTAAGGTCAACAAGTATTTTATCAGCGGAACCAGAACGGTTCCGCTGTGGGATATTACAGGTATAACGACCGGACTATCAGGAAGTGCCCGCCGAAATAACAGGCGGCAACCAGCGCGTCGGCGGCGCGGAAGGTGAAGCGGTATCGGCTGAGCAGCCAGAAAATATTCCCCAGCAGTAACAGCGCTGCGCCGCAGAACAGCGAAAACGCCATGTCGGTACTGCGGGCAAAATACTGTTCGCCAGCCAGCCAGACCATCAGCAGGGTCATGGCGATGTAAGTGGTCACTGGCCATCGCAGCTCCGCCAGCCGTGTCCAGATCACTGCGAGAAGTATCGCCCCGATGATCAGTAACGTCAGCGGCAGCGGCCAGAAGAAGGTGATGGTCATTTGGCTGGCGAAACTCAGCGTATACAGCAGATGCGACAGGAAGAAGGCACCGATGGCGTACATGAAGCGTTCTTCAGGCAGCAGTAACAGGCTGTCTGCCACCAGTGTCGCCGCCAGACCCAGTAAGATCAGATAGCTGTAAACGTTGAGTGTCGGCGCCTGCCAGGCCAGCAACAGCAGTAATAATAAGGTGACGGGTTTAAAGACCCAGCGCTGCCAGCGCGGGCCACGATAGCTGGCGTCAACGAACAACCAGCCAGAGAAAAATACAGCGAGGAATGGCCAACTCATTGTTTATCCTTTTATATTTCAGAACAGAACATAAAACCGATGTCAGGGTCTGCTTGCGGGAAAACACATCCTGTTTTCCTGAACTTGCTTTCAGTGTAGGAGAGAGAGCATGGCGGCGACAATCAGAAATCCCCGTAACGGCGGGTCTGATGAATGTTGGTTTAGGATAGGGGGAATTTACGGCGCAGGGCGCGCCGTAAAAGCGGGGATTACTTTTTGGCTGGCAACGGAGGCTGTTTTTTCTGCCACGCCATCAGTTCGAAGACGCCGAACAGGAAGATGCGGGTTTGCAGCCACGGCCCGATGGTGTCCTTTTCCTTGCCCTGCGTGGCTTTAAGCAGCATCACCTGCAGGCCATGCATAAAGAACATGAAGACAATTGCCACGTCTAAAAAGTATTTGATCGGCTTCGGGAACGGGTGGATCAGGTTAAACGCCAGAAACGCCCAAATACATAACATCAACAACCGACCAATATTGATCAACATCTTACTGCTCCTGTTCTGGTGAGCCGGTTTCAGGCGTCACATCGCGATGATAAAGACGATAAGCAACTTGTCCGGCGACTTTCTCACGGTGTAAGCGCCAGCGGGCAGGCACATCCAGCGTGTCATGTTCGGCTTCTGTTTCGACATAAATCCAGGCTTCATCGGCCAGCCACTGGTTTTGCTCCAGCAGGTTCAGGGTGTCTTGCAGAATGCCTTTGCGGAAAGGCGGATCGAGGAAAACCACATCAAAGGCGCTTCCGGCTTTTGCCAGCCAGTTCAGGGCATTGACGTTAAATACTTTCGCATCACTGGCGTTTAGCAGCGCCAGGTTTTTCTCTAACTGTTGCGCAACCGGGCGCTCAAACTCCAGCAATGTCGCGCTGGCCGCATAGCGGGACAAGGCTTCCAGACCGAGTGCGCCGCTGCCTGCAAAACAGTCCAGACAATGTGCGCCCTGTAAAACTGGCGCAAGCCAGTTAAACAGCGTTTCGCGCACGCGATCGGTGGTCGGACGCAGCCCCGGGCTGTGGGGGACCGGAAGTTTGCGTCCGCGCCATTGTCCGCCAATAATTCGGATCTGGCCTGCGGCGGGCGTGTTGGGTTTCTTTGCCATAGTTCGCTTGTGTCATCCAAAGCCGTCGGGCTTCGTTGCCTATCGTTTGGAGGGCTATTCTACCGGTGTGCGGGCAATGGGCAAATGTTTAACATTGTCGATTGAAAAACCAGCGGAATTCAATACGCGGGCGTGTTGCCCGCAGGGGAAAGTGATAGACTGCCTGACCATAACCCTATTAATAATCCGTTCGCCAGTCATTAACGGCGAGGAGTGAAGTTGTAAAATGGCAAAAGATAAAAAACGCGGTTTCTTCTCCTGGTTCGGTCGTGGCCGTCAGGAAGAAGAGCAGCAGAAGGAAGAAACACGCGAAGAACAGCCGGTTGTCGAAGAACAACTGACGGAAGAACCGGCAGTCCCGGTAGCTCGCGAGCCTGTTGCAGAACCTGAAGTTGAAGCAGAACCTGAAACTGACCCGGCCGCACACGTTCAACCTGAGCCTGAAATTGAACCTGAGCCATTCGTTGAGCCGGAACCGGAAATTGTACCCGAACCGCTGACAGAGCCTGAGCCGGAAGACAAACCTGAACCGGTTCGCGAGCAGGCCGCCGCTGAACTGGCAGAAGAAATTGTTCACATCACTGAGCAGGTTGCCGCGCAGCCTGCCGTTGTTGAAGATATCGCTGAAGACGAATTTGTTGAATCGGCAGAAGAAATTGCCGAAGATCTGCGTCAGGACGCCATTGATTCGATTGATGATTCTGTCGCTGTGGAAGAACCCTTACCTGTGGCGCTGGATCCGATTGTGGTGCTGCCCGCCGGTGAAACCGAGCAGGAACGCCCAACCAAAGAAGGGTTCTTCGCCCGTCTGAAACGCAGCCTGGTCAAAACCAAGCAGAATCTCGGCTCCGGTTTCGTTGGTCTGTTCCGTGGTAAGAAAATCGACGACGATCTGTTTGAGGAGCTGGAAGAACAGCTGCTGATCGCCGACGTTGGCGTCGAAACCACCCGAAAAATCATTACTTCACTGACTGAACATGCCTCGCGTAAGCAACTGAAAGACGCAGATGCGCTGTACGGCAAGCTGAAGGAAGAAATGTCCGAAATACTGGCGAAAGTTGACGAGCCACTGGATGTCAGCGGGAAAACCCCGTATGTCATTCTGATGGTTGGCGTAAACGGCGTCGGTAAAACCACCACCATCGGTAAAATGGCGCGCCAGTTTGAAGCACAGGGTAAATCTGTGATGCTGGCAGCAGGCGACACCTTCCGTGCCGCAGCCGTTGAACAGTTGCAAGTCTGGGGTCAGCGTAACAAGATCCCGGTGATTGCGCAGCACACCGGTGCCGATTCCGCGTCGGTTATCTTCGATGCCATTCAGGCGGCGAAAGCCCGCAATATCGACGTGCTGATTGCTGATACCGCCGGGCGTTTGCAAAACAAAACGCACCTGATGGAAGAGCTGAAGAAAATCGTCCGTGTGATGAAGAAGCTCGACGAAGACGCACCGCATGAAGTGATGCTGACGCTCGACGCCAGTACCGGCCAGAACGCAGTGAGTCAGGCCAAATTATTCAACGAAGCCGTCGGGCTGACCGGGATAACGCTGACTAAACTGGATGGCACTGCGAAAGGCGGCGTGATCTTTGCCATCGCCGATCAGTTCAGCATTCCGATCCGCTACATTGGTGTCGGTGAAGGTATCGAAGATTTAAGGCCGTTTAAGGCAGACGATTTTATTGAGGCACTTTTTGCCCGAGAGGATTAATACGGATGATTCGCTTTGAACAGGTCAGTAAAGCTTATCTGGGCGGACGACAGGCGCTTCAGGGCGTCAATTTTCATATCCAGCAAGCAGAAATGGCATTTCTGACCGGACACTCTGGCGCGGGTAAAAGTACCCTGCTGAAGCTGATTTGCGGCATAGAGCGTCCGAGTGCCGGACACATTTTGTTTGGCGGTCATGATATCAGCCGCCTGAAATCCAGCGAAGTGCCGTTCCTGCGTCGTCAGATCGGCATGATCTTTCAGGATCACCACCTGCTGATGGATCGTACCGTGTATGACAACGTGGCGATGCCGCTGATCATTTCCGGTGCAAGCAGTGAAGATATCCGCCGCCGCGTGTCGGCTGCGCTGGATAAAGTCGGATTACTGGATAAAGCCAAGAATCTGCCAATACAGCTTTCCGGCGGTGAACAACAGCGTGTGGGCATTGCCCGTGCGGTGGTGAACAAGCCCGCAGTGCTGCTGGCGGATGAACCGACCGGTAACCTCGATGGCGAATTGTCGGAAGGCATTTTGCGTCTGTTCGAAGAATTTAACCGCGTCGGCGTTACCGTGCTGATGGCGACGCATGATGTGGGTCTGATTGCCCGTCGTAATTACCGCACGCTGACGCTGAGTCAGGGGCGTATGTCGGGAGGGGTGTACTAATGGCGAACAGTCCGAATCCGGCTAAAACCGCAAAAAGCGCCCGTGCCGCAAAAAGCAAAGCGTTGCAGGGCGGCTGGCGCGAACAGTGGCGCTATGCCTGGATGAACGCGCTGGCTGACATGCTGCGTCAGCCGCTGGCGACGCTGCTGACGGTGATGGTAATCGCCATTTCCCTGACGCTGCCGAGCGTGTGTTATCTGGTGTGGAAAAACGTCAGTACGGCGGCGGAGCAGTGGTATCCGACGCCACAACTGACCGTTTATCTCGATAAAGCGCTGGATGATGACGCCGCAGAAAACGTGGTCAAAACCCTGAAAACCGAAGCGGGCGTGGATAAAGTTAATTATCTTTCCCGTGAAGAGGCGATGGGTGAATTCCGCAACTGGTCAGGCTTTGGCGGCGCAATGGATATGCTGGAGCAAAACCCGTTGCCAGCGGTGGCGATCATCACGCCTAAAATGAATTTCCAGGACTCTGCGACACTCAGCACCTTGCGCGACCGCGTGGCGGCTGTGCATGGCGTGGATGAAGTGCGGATGGACGACAGTTGGTTTGCCCGTCTTGCGGCGCTGACCGGTCTGGTCGGGCAGATTGCGGCGATGATCGGCATTCTGATGGTGATCGCCGTCTTCCTCGTTATTGGTAACAGTGTGCGACTGAGCATCTTCAGCCGCCGCGATACCATTAACGTGATGAAGCTGATTGGCGCGACCGATGGCTTTATTTTGCGGCCGTTCCTCAACGGTGGCGCGATGCTCGGTTTCACCGGTGCATTGTTATCACTCATCCTCTCGGAAGTGCTGGTGTTGCGGCTTGAGAGCGTGGTGACGCAGGTTGCGCAGGTCTTCGGCACCACCTTTGACCTGCATGGTCTGGGCTGGGACGAAAGCCTGTTACTGCTGATCGTTTCCGCGATGATTGGCTGGATTGCCGCCTGGCTGGCGACGGTTCAACATTTACGGCGATTTACACCACAGTAGTGATAATTTGCTATAATGTCCCCCTGCGGCTCAGTAATTGTGTCTCAGGGGGAAGCTGTTTCAGGTCAGCCCGCCACATCATTTTCCTGCTTTCCCCGTAATGGCACAAATTCACTATCCAATAGTCAGTCTGTCACTTACAGTCTTCAGACTGTTGAATCTTTCCGTGAACTTTATGTAAAATTCGTGGTCGTAGAGCAGCGAATATGAAGGGCTCGGCGTTGCTTTGTTGTCGCCTTTAAGGCCGGCAATGTCGCGGTATCATCCCGCAGCAACGTGGTATAAAACCTGCATTACGTCATACATGAGAGGCTTTAATGACCAAAGAAATGCGCACTTTAGCATTAGTACCCCAAGGTAGCCTGGAAGCCTATGTTCGGGCGGCCAATGCCTATCCTATGCTCACCGCAGAGGAAGAACGGGCGCTGGCTGAACGGCTGCATTACAACGGTGATCTGGAAGCAGCGAAAGAGCTGATCCTGTCTCACCTGCGCTTTGTTGCTCACATTGCCCGCAACTATTCAGGCTACGGTTTGCCTCAGGCAGACCTTATCCAGGAAGGGAATATCGGCCTGATGAAAGCGGTTCGCCGTTTTAATCCGGAAGTCGGTGTCCGTCTGGTATCCTTTGCCGTGCATTGGATCAAAGCGGAAATTCACGAATATGTGCTGCGTAACTGGCGCATCGTGAAAGTCGCTACCACCAAAGCGCAGCGTAAGCTGTTCTTCAACCTGCGTAAGAACAAACAGCGTCTGGGCTGGTTCAGCCACGACGAAGTCGAGCACGTCGCCCGCGAACTGGGTGTGACGAGCAAAGATGTGCTGGAAATGGAATCACGCATGGCCGCACAGGACATGACGTTTGATCCGACGCCGGATGATGAACCACGCGACGGCGCAGCGATGGCACCGATGCTGTATCTGCAAGACAAGAGTTCTGACTTTGCAGAAACTATCGAAGAAGATAACTGGGATCAGGACGCCACCGACAAACTTTCCTCTGCAATGGAAGGTCTGGACGAACGCAGTCAGGATATCATCCGTGCCCGCTGGTTAGACGACGAAAACAAATCGACCCTGCAGGAGCTTGCCGATAAATACGGTGTGTCTGCAGAACGTGTTCGTCAGCTGGAAAAGAACGCGATGAAAAAACTGCGTATGGCGATCGAAGCCTGATCCCCGCAACGCAAAACGAAAAAGCGACCTTCGGGTTAATGCCGATCGTTTAAGGATCAGTTGACCGATCCGGTGGCTCGTGTAAAAAGGGTTCATGCTCATCATGGACCCTT